>JAIRTK010000043.1 GCA_031254955.1 Opitutaceae bacterium | reverse complement strand
AGCCTGAACGACGCATCGCACCGAGACTGGAGGAACCATGAATAAGCAACTCGCCTGTCATTATTCCGTGGTGCGTTTCTGCCCTTATCCCGAGACCGACGAGTTTGTGAATGTCGGCGTGGTGCTGGCCTGCCCGGCCATCGGTTACCTCGACTTCAAGCGCGCCAGCCTGCGCCGTCGCGGTCGCGTGGGCCGCTTTTTCCCCGAGCTCGACGCCGACATCTACTCGGCCGCCATGCACGCCTGGGCGGATTCACTCAAGGACTACCGGAACGTGCCCACGGACGGCCAGACGCTCAACGACTGCGACCGGCAGCGCCAGCGCGAGGTTTTCAAAACCATCGTGCGTCCGCGTGAGTCGATCCTTTTTTACGGCGAGCCCCGCGTAATCCTGAGCGGCGACCCGGCGGCGACTTTGGATGAGGTCTTCGGTGCCTACGTGGAACGCCGTTTCGCCAACGCACCCGAGTATCAGGAGCGGGTCATGTGCCGCCGCCTTCAGGCTGTTTTCCGCGAGGCCGACCTGTTGCAGCGTTACCTTTTGGATGAAAAGGTGGGCAACGAAGACTACCAGGTGCGCTTCCCCTTTGTGAAACGCGCGGAGACTGATGCGCGCCCGCGTCAGGCCATCAAGGCCCTGCATCTGGACCGCAAGAATCCGACCGACATCCTCCGTCACGCCGACGACTGGCGCAATGTCGTGCGCAGGCTGAAAGATTACGACACGGCACCCGACGAGTTGCTCTTCGTTTTGCAGGGGCCACGCGGCGGGGAGGCCCCGCAGGTGCGCGCCTTCGATCAGGTGCGCCGCGATCTGGAGCAGGACGGCATCCCACACGTGGCCGCCGATGCCACGCCGGACATCCTGACATTTGCGGCCAGATGAGGCGGCATGCGCCAGCATGCACGCGGTTTGGTTACGGAACGAGACAGACGCTGATTTTGAAGTCCGTTGCGGTATTCTGAGTTCGACATCACACGAACAGGCACCAAGTTCGATCAATCGCCAGCCGGCCGTCGGAGTGATTTATCCTGCCATCCCGACGGGCTGGCGCATGAACTCTCATGATCACCGAAGACCAACTCGAACAACAATGCCTCGGCTGGTTCCGCGAAGGCGGCTGGGAAACAATCTTCGGCCCCGACATCGCGCACGACGGCGCCGCGCCTGAACGCGCCAACTACCGCGAAGTCGTGCTCGTCGGACGGCTCACACGGTCACTGGCCCGGCTCAATCCACAGGTGCCGCCCGCCGTGCTCGACGAGGCCGTGCAACGCCTGCTCAAGCTCGACCACCCCATCGCCGCGCAACGCAACCGCGACTTTCACCGTCTGCTGCTCGCCGGCCTGCCCGTGAGCTGGCGCGAGGGCGACGCGCTCAGGCACGACATCGTGCGCCTCGTCGATTTCTCCGCGCACAACCTCGACGCCAACGCATTCCTCGTCGTCAACCAGTTCGCGATCAAAGGCCCGAACAAGACCCGCCGGCCCGATCTCGTCGTCTTCATCAACGGCCTGCCGCTCGCCCTCATCGAGCTGAAAAACCCCGCCGACGAACAGGCCGATGTCTGGAAAGCCTGGCAACAACTCCAAACCTACAAGGAGGAAATCCCCGACATCTTTAACACCAACGAAGCCCTCATCATCAGCGACGGATTCACCGCCCGCGTCGGCTCCCTCACCGCCGACCGGGAACGCTTCCTCCCGTGGCGCACAATCAAAAACGAGGACGACAAACCGATCGTGGAATTTGAAATCGAAAAAATCATCCGCGGCTTCTTCGACCGCGAATTGTTTCTCGACTACCTCAAGCACTTCATCCTCTTCGAGCAAGACGGCGACCGCATCGTCAAAAAAATCGCCGGCTACCACCAGTTCCACGCCGTGCGCGAGGCCGTGCGCGTGACCGTGATCGCCGCGCGGGAATCGGCCCCCGGCGTGCTGGAGGAACCGCGCGCCGCCTACGCTCGCGAAGTCGTGCCCGGCTCGCGCAAAGCCGGCGTCGTCTGGCACACGCAAGGCTCGGGCAAGAGCATCTCGATGGTTTGCTACGCCGGAAAACTCATCCAGCAGCCCGAGATGAAAAACCCCACGCTCGTCGTCGTCACCGACCGCAACGACCTCGACGGCCAGCTCTACGAAACGTTCTGCGCCGCGCAGGAACTCCTCAAGCAGACACCCGAACAGGCGGAAAGCCGCGATGAACTCCGCGCCAAACTCGCCTCCCGCCAGGCCGGCGGGATCATCTTCACCACCATCCAGAAATTCGCCCTCGACGATGGCGAGGCCCGGCACCCCGTGCTCTGCGCCCGCAACAACGTAGTGGTGATCTCCGACGAAGCCCATCGCAGCCAATACGGCCTCAATGCAAAGCTGAACACCAAAACCGGCCGCTACACTTACGGCTTCGCCCGGCACCTCCGCGACGCCCTGCCGACCGCCTCCTTCATCGGCTTCACCGGCACGCCCATCGAACGCGACGACAAGGACACCCGCGCCGTCTTCGGCGACTACATCAGCATCTACGACATCCAGGACGCGGTGGACGACGGCGCCACCGTCGAAATCCTCTACGAAAGCCGCCTCGCCAAACTCGACATCAACCGCGAACAAATCGAACAACTCAGCGCCGAGGTGGAGGAAGTCGTCGAAGACGAAGAGGAGCACCGGCGCGAAAAAACCAAAAGCCTCTGGTCCACCCTCGAAAAACTCGTCGGCGCCAAAGAACGCATCGAGGAAATCGCCGCCGACCTCGTGGCGCACTTCGAGAAACGCAACGCCGTCATGCCCGGCAAAGCCATGATCGTCGGCATGAGCCGCGACATCTGCGCGCGCCTCCACACCGCCATCGTCGCGCTCCGCCCCGACTGGCACGACCCCGACATCGAACGCGGCGCGCTCAAAGTCGTCATGACCGGCAGCGCGACCGACACCCAGACCCTCCAGCCCCACGTCACCACCAGACGCCAGAAAAAACGCCTCGAAAAACGCTTCAAAAACCCCGCCGACCCCCTGCGCCTCGTGATCGTGCGCGACATGTGGCTGACCGGCTTCGACGCCCCCTGCTGCCACACGATGTATATCGACAAGCCCATGAAGGGCCACAACCTCATGCAGGCCATCGCCCGCGTAAACCGCGTTTTCAAGGACAAACCCGGCGGCCTCGTGGTGGACTACATCGGCATCGCCAACGACCTGAAGGCCGCGATGAAGATCTACGCCGACTCCAATGGTCGCGGCCAACCCAGCCGCAAGGCCGAGGAATTCCTCGACGTCCTCCGCGCCAAACTCGACGCCTGCCGCGGCCTCTTCAAACAAGGCGGCGGCTTCGACTATTCTGCCTACGAAAAACACCCGACCGCCCTG
This sequence comes from Opitutaceae bacterium, assembly GCA_031254955.1. Classification (GTDB taxonomy): domain Bacteria; phylum Verrucomicrobiota; class Verrucomicrobiia; order Opitutales; family Opitutaceae; genus Termitidicoccus. The sequence goes on along the minus strand of JAIRTK010000043.1, from coordinate 2,488 downwards.
CTCGTTCCCGCCGCCAATCACATCCTCGGCCTGCCCGACGGCAAAAAACGCTTCCTCGATCTCGTCACCGCCATCACCCGCGCCTTCGCCCTCTGCGGCACGCTCGACGAAGCGGAGGCGCTGCGCACCGAAATCGCCTTCCTCGGCGCGGTGAAAGCCGCCATCGTCAAATACACCACGGTGGACAAAAAACTCACCGAAGCCGAAAAACACTCCGCCCTGCGCCGCATCCTCGACAACGCCATCATCTCCGAAGGCGTCGCCGACATCTTCGCCCTCGCCGGCCTGAAAAAACCCGACATCGGCCTGCTCTCCGACGCCTTCCTCGAAGACGTTCGCAACATGCCGCAAAAAAACCTCGCCGTGGAATTGCTGGAAAAACTGCTCCGCGACGAAATCAAGGCGCATACGCGGACGAACGTCGTCCTCCGAAAAAAATTCGGCGACCGCCTGATGGAGGCCCTGCGCAAGTATCACAACCGCGCCATCGAAACCGCGCAGGTCATCGAGGAACTCCTCAAAATGGCCGGGGATTTCAAAAAAGCGCTCGACCGCAATGAAGCGCTCGGCCTGAGTCCCGACGAAATCGCGTTCTACGACGCCCTCGCCGAACGCCCCGAAATCCTGAGGACAATGGGCGATGCCACGCTCAAACAATTGGCAACCGAACTCACCGAACAACTCCGCAACAACACCACGGTGGACTGGCAGGTGCGCGACAGCGTCCGGGCCAGGATGCGCCTCCTCATCAAACGCCTGCTCAAAAAATACAAATACCCGCCCGAAGGCCAGGAAGAGGCGGTAAACCGCGTCATCGAGCAGGCAGAAACACTGGCGGACACCTGGTCCGCGCAGGATGCATTAGATTTGTTCGCCAACCCTGTCTCTCCGTGATGCACAATCCAAAGCCCTTTAACCCTCGACCAAAGCCGGTAGGGAGGCCTCTCCGAGGCCTCCGCCAGACGGGGTTGGCGGTTTGCATTTTCATGGGAAAATCAAGGCGTGGCTGCGGAGGCGCCTCGGAGAGGCCACCCCACCGGCTTCGCATAATACCAGGCACGGCGAAAACCAAGTTTCCGAACACATCCATTTCCAAATGGCGCAGCCGCCTGACCGCAACGCCAACGGACGTAACGGCCATCGCCGGATACGATGAGTCTGGCCATGCGGGGACGGTGGCGCAACGATGCGCGGATGCGGTTTGATGTGGACGAGGGTTTTTCATGGGCGTGGCGCGCGCTCGCGGGCGCGGCGGTGTGCCTGTTGTGCGGGTGCGCGAGCAGGCCGGGACGCGTGCCGCTGCCGACCGGGCAGGCGGACTTCGCCCAATACCGGGACGACGCGCGCGCGTGGCTGGCGGCAAACCGGGATTTCCAGTCCGGCGACCGCGCGGCGGAGCTGGACTGGAACGCCCCCAGGGAATGGCGTCCGCCATCCGGGGCGGGCGCCACGCCGCCGCGCGGCGGCGTGCTGCTGGTGCACGGGCTTGGCGATTCGCCGTTCTCACTGGCGGATATTGGCGCGGAGCTGGCGCGGCGCGGCTGGCTGGCGCGGACGTTGCTGCTGCCGGGGCATGGCGGCGAGCCGGCGGATTTGCTCAGGGCGCGGGCCGGGGACTGGCGGCGGCTGGTCGCGGAGCAAACGCGGTTGCTCGAAGCGGACGCGGGCGCGGGGCCGGTGTTTCTCGGCGGGTTTTCGACCGGCGCGAATCTGGCGCTGGCCGTCGCGGCGGACGACGGGCGGGTGGCGGGGTTGTTGTTGTTTTCGCCCGCGTTCAAGGCCGTTTCCCGCCACGCTTGGGCGGCGGGCTGGCTCGCGCCGTTCAAGCCGTGGTTGCGCAAGCCTGTCGCGGGGCGTTCGCGGCAATCGCCGGTGCGCTATACCGATGTGCCGACCAACGGGTTTGCCCAGTTCCATCGCACGAGTGTCTGGGCGCGGGCGGCGTTGCGGCGGCGGGGCTTCGGGCGTCCGGCGTTGCTGGTGGTGGCGGAGCGCGACTCGGTCGTCGATGTGCGGCGCGTGGCGGAGTTGTTCGCGAAGCGGTTTACGCATCCGGCGAGCCGGCTGGTCTGGTATGGCATGAATCCGCCGGAGTCCGGCGATGCGCGCATCGTCGCGCGGGCGGATTATCTGCCGGACATGCGCATCAGCAATTTTTCCCACATGGGGGTTTTGTTTTCGCCGGAAAATCCGCTTTATGGTCTTGGCGGCGCGCTGCCTGTCTGGCGCAACGGGCAGGGGGCGGATGCCGAGCATCGGCGCGCGGCGGGCGAGCCGGTCTGGTATTCGGCGTGGGGTTACAGGGAGCCGGGCAAGGTTCATGCGCGGCTGACGTTCAATCCGTATTTCGACTGGCAGTTGGATTTGGCGGAGTCAGTGATGCAGGCGGCGGAGGCCGCCCGCCAGTGAGTCGGGCTGGAGGGGGAGGCAGAGGGAGGCGGAGGGGCGGGCGGGGGGCGGTTCTAATGCCCTTTGCGAATAAAAATCC
>JAIRTK010000543.1 GCA_031254955.1 Opitutaceae bacterium | reverse complement strand
CTGCAAAAGAGTGGTTTTCATTGGGAATGGGTAGGAAATCACCTTTCGGCAGGCTGGCCGGGTATCACGCCTCGGCGAGGAGTTTTTTCAGGTGCGCGACGGAACGGGCGGCCTGCTCGACCGTGCCGCATTCGACCGAGAGCACGATGTCGCGGGGGGCCTTGCCGCAAATCGCGATGACTCGCGCCCAGTCAATCTCGCCTTCGCCGCACGCGCAGCCGACGGGCGTGCCGGTGACTTTGCCGCGCTCGTCCTTGGACTGACTCGCGGAAATGTCCTTCGCGTGCACATGCACCAACCGCGGCAGCACGCGCTCAAGCCATTGATAGGGGTCGTGCCCGCACAGGTAACTGTTGCCGGTGTCGAAGTTGATGCCGATGGCGGGGCTGTCCACAAGCGCATGAATGCGGTCAAGACCGTCGGGCGATTTCGAGTATTGCTGGTGCGGCTCGATGCCGATGAAGACGCCGCGCGGCCCGGCGGCTTTCGCGGCCTCCATGAGCGTGTAGCGCATGAGCACAAAGTCCTCCTCCTCCGTTGTCCAAGCGGGCTTGGGGCCTTCGTCGGTGTTCACCACCGGCGCGCCGCACTCGGCGGCGTAGCGGACGGCTTGTTTGAGGTATTCGACGCCGATCTCCGGCTTGCACAGCGGCGTGTGCGCCGAGAAGCCGGAGAGTTTGATGCCGGCGGCGGCGACGACGCGTTTGACGCGCAGCGGGTCGTCAAGCATCGAGACGCTGTGAAAGTAGCCGGCTTCGCTGAGCAGTTCGCGGCCCCAGTGGAGCATCGGCTCGACGTATTCGTAGCCGAGTTCGGCGGCCTTCGCGACGCCCCATTCAAAGGATTTGTCCTCGTGACGGACGAACTCCATGTTAACGCCGATGTGGATGTTTTTTGCGGGCATAATAGTGTGTTGGTTTGGCGGATGAGTTTTTCGGGTTGTGACAGGATGGTTTTGGAAACAGGAAAGCGATGCCGCCGGTGTCAGAGGGCGAATTCGTTCCACTTGGCGCGCAGCGGGCGGTCGAGCATGGCGGCGGCTTCGTCGTCGTTGATGACTTTTTCCGCGTCCGGGTCCCAGCGCAGCGGACGGTCGAGGCGAATGGCGGCGTTGGCGAGGTGGCTGATGGTGTCGCTGCGGATGGCGGCTTCCAGCGGACTGATGGTGGTCTCGCGACTGCGCATGCAATCAAAGAAATCGCGCATGTGGGATTTTGTCCGCTTCAGGCGGATTTCGTTTTCGGAGACTTCCGCGTCCTTGGACTGGAGGCGGCGGTCGCTGGCGAGCAGCGCGCTGCGGTCCACGGTGATCCAGCCTTTTTCGCCGATGAAATGCGTGCCGTGTGACGCGCGGGCGCGAATGCGCCGCCGCGCCAGCGCCGGCGCGGCGGCGCGCCAGCCCATGAGGCGCAGGCGCACGCCGCCGGCGTAGTCGCAGCGCGCGTCGAAGGACTCCAGGGAGTCCCACAGGCGTCCGGTGAGCGGCAGCAGGCCCGTGCCTTCGTAGCGCACCGGGCTGGTGCGGTCGGCGTCCAGCCCCCACTGGGCGATGTCGAGGGGGTGCGCGCCCCAGCCGGCGATGAAGCCAAGCGAATAATCGTAGATGTGATAGCCGCCGAAGCGCGTGCAGCGGTCCACTGTGTAGGGTTTTTCCGGCGCGGGGCCGAGCCAGCGGTCGTAGTCGAAACCGGCGGGCGGCTCGGCGTTTTCGACGGAGCCGTAGGGCTGCACTTGGGCGTGTTTGATTTCCTCCGACATGTCGGGGCACCAGCAAACGACTTCCTTGATTTTGCCGATGTAGCCGTTGCGCACGAACTCGCAGGCGCGCCGGAATTGCGTCTGGTTTGAGCGTTGCTGCGTGCCGTATTGCACGACGATTTTTTTGCGCGCGGCGGCCTCGCGCAGTTTGAACGCCCAGGCCAGCGCCGGCGTGAGCGGCTTTTCCACATACACGTCCTTGCCGGCCAGGGCGGCGGCGTGGGCGAGCGGGACGTGCCAGTGGTCGTGCGCGGCGATGATGACGCCGTCGATGTCGGCGCGGGCGAGCACTTCGCGGTGGTCGGCGACCGGCGCGCATACGTTCGCGCCGTAGCGTGTGTTCAACTCGGCGGCCATGGTTTCGCGGCGTTGGGTGAAACAGTCGCAGGTCGCCACGATGCGCGCGTCGGCTTCGACCGCCGCGCCGGAATTGCTGAAAACCAGTTGACGGGAGCGGCTGCCGCATCCGATGACGGCGAGGCGCAGGTGGTTGCTCGGGGCGCCGCCGCCAAACAATCGCGACGGCAGGATGAGCGGCGCGGCGGCGAGGCCGGCGGCGGCCAGGAAGCGGCGGCGTCCGATTTTCGCGGCGGCGGAGGCAATGGAGGTGATGGCGGCCGCGGCAGACGCGGCGGCAGGGACGGCGGATGCGGCGGATGCGGCTGCGGCAGGGACGGCGGCAGGGACGGCGGATGCGGCGGATGCGGCTGCGGATGCAGCGGGCGCGGTAGCGGCAGGGACGGCGGATGCGGCGGCGGGCGCAGCGGCGATGGCGGAGGCGGTGGAGGCGATGGCGGAGGCGGTGGAGGCGATGGGATTATTCATGGTGGGGAGGGATGTTGGGTTGGGTTAGGTTGGGAGGGAGGCTGGGATTGGTTGGCAGGGAAGTGGAGGTTGGTTGGCAGGGAAGTGGAGGTTGGTTGGCAGGGAGGTGGAGGTTGGTTGGGAGGGAGGTGGAGGTTGGGAGTATCGCATGAGGACGGCATGGCTGGCGTCCGTTTGCGTGCATTGGTGGAATTTGAACAGTGTTTGGAGACTATTGCGGCCTATTCGGTTTATGGTGTCGCCAACGCTAGAGGATTGGCGCGGAAGCGCCGGTAGGGAGGCCTCTCCGAGGCCTCCGCCGGACGGGGCTGGCGGTTTCGGGTTACGGGGTTGGCGGGTTACGGAGCTGGCGGTTTGCGGAGCTGGCGGGTTGAATTTTCATGGGGAAAATCGGAGCGTTTTCGCGGAGGCCTCGGAGAGGCCTCCCTACCGGCGTTTCCGCGCCCAAGGCGTTTCCGTCAGTGCTTGGGCGGCCTGCTCGGTCGCCGGCCAGCCGGGGTCGGGCGGGAGCGTGACGGCGCCGCTGGCGGCCCATTCCGTGCCGCGCTTGAGCAGGGTGCGGAAAGCGGGGTTGCGCATGGCCGCCACGTCGTGCCCGAGCAACAGGCAGAAGCCGCGTCCCCGGCCAAGCTCCGTGGCAAACAGGATCGGCGCGGGTTGGCCGCCGCCGCGATGCTCCACGGCGGGCACGGCCTCCGCCAGCGGCACCGCGCCGGGTTGCACGACGAGGTTTTCCCAGAACTCGTCGTAGGTCCAGAACGGCGCCAGCCCGCGCGTGACGGGATGCTCCGCGTCCGTGAATGTCACGGGCGCGGCGTGGCGCAGCCCGTGGCTCGTGCGTCCGTAGGTCCAGGTGGTGGCGGCCAGCCGTTGAAACTCCGGCCAGTCGTAGAAACAGCAGCTTCCCGCGTGGACGACCACGAAGCCGCCGCCCGCGCGGATGCGGGCCAGAAATGCCTCGCGCACCGCCTCGTCCCACACGTGCGCGACCGGCACGGACACAAGTTCGTGCGTCCGCTTGCCGTCGCGCTCGATGGCGCGGGTCTGGAAGGTGTTGAAATTGCTCACCACCACGTCGTAGGGCGCGAAGTCCGGCGGGTTCAGCGCGGCGACGTCTTCGATCACGTCCACCTGAAAACGCCCGCATTCGCGCAGCGTCGCGCACAGCTCCGGCGTGGTGGCGCGCCAGTTGTGGTTGTTGGAGCCGCTCAGCAGCATCACGCGCAGGGGCGCGGACTGCGCCTGCGGCGCCGCCGGCAACAGGCCCGGGGCGGCAAAAACAGGAAGCATTAAAAACAGGACGGAACGGATGAGGGAGGTGTTTTTCATGGTGATATTCCAGCGTCTTACAGAATATCCGATGGATGTAATCCTTGCGTCCATCGTCCGCCATTGGTTGATTTTGAACATGAAAAAAAAGCCGAACGAGTTCCACGGCGCGGCGCTGGGCGAGGACTATTATGCGGACACTTGCGGGCCGTTGCGCGAGGCCGCCGGCGCCGGACGGGTGGAACTGGCCGCGGTGGTGCATGGCGCGTATCCCGGACTCGCGCTGCCCGGCGACGTGTTGCCGCAACTCTGCTCGGCGGGGGCGTGGAACGCGCGTGACGATCAGGCTTGGGGGCTGGATTGGCATCGCAACGAGGGCATCGAGATCACCTATCTTTTCAGCGGGCGCCTCGCGTTCTCGGTGGAGGGCAAGTCGCATCCGATGCACCCCGGCGGCCTGACCGTCACGCGCCCCTGGCAACGGCATCGCATCGGGCGTCCGTGCGTGGAGGCGTCGCATCTGGCCTGGCTCATTCTCGATGTCGGCGTGCGGCGCCCGAACCAGCCTTGGCGATGGCCCGACTGGCTGGTGCTCACGCCGGCGGAGCGCGACCGGCTGGCGGTGTTGCTCAGCCAGAACGAGCAGCCGTTGTGGAATCTCGGGCGGCGGCCCGCGGCGGCGTTTCGCCGGATCGAGGAAATCGCGCGCGCGGCCACGCCCCGGCGCTTCGACCGCACCCGCATGGCGCTGGCCGTGAACGAACTGTTGCTCGTCATCCTCGAAACGATGGAGAACCTGCAAATCCCGCTGGACAACGCGTTCACCTCAAACGAGCGCTGCGTCGCGTTGTTTCTGGCCGAACTGCCGCAAAGAATCGGCGAGGAGTGGACGGTGGACTCGATGGCCGCCCAGTGCGGCCTCAAACGCAGCCGGTTCACCACCTATTGCCAGCAACTGACCAACCGCACGCCCGCGCAGCACCTCTCTTATTGCCGGATAAAAACGGCGGCGCGTCTGTTGCGCGAAAAGCCGGACGCCACCATCACCGAAATCGCCTACGCCTGCGGCTTCGCGTCGAGCCAGCACTTCGCCACCGTATTCCGCGAACTTAACGGCATGACGCCGACGCGATGGCGCGACACCCCGCGCGCAGCCTGACGCCCCCGGCCCGGTCCCGGTCCGGCGGCGCGCGCGTTGGGAGCGGGAGAGGCACGTGCGCTGGGCACGTGAGAAGCGTGTGCGCTGAGGCGTGTGCGCTGGGAGCGGGAGAGGTGCGAGAGAAGCGCCCTCGGGGGGGGGCATTCAAAGTGGAGTCATACCATTTACTAATAATAATGGCACTTTAGTCCGGATATGAAGCGTTTGCTTGAGCGCGCATCCAGCCGTGGATCATGCCGGAGACGGCGGCGCCGCCTTGGCGGATGGCGGCGATTTCGTCAAGGATG
>JAIRTK010000349.1 GCA_031254955.1 Opitutaceae bacterium | reverse complement strand
AAAGCTAGGCGCGCCCCGCGCGGGATGCAATGCCGGTGTTTTTCAATCACACCACCATCGCCCCCCCCACTCGTTCTCGTTCTTCGTTCTCGTTCTTCGTTCTCGTTCTCGTTCTCTCTTCTGTAGGGAGCAACCGGAAGTGAAGTCACTGCCAGGAATCTTTCCTCTTTCGTCTTTCTTCTTTCGTCTTTCTTCTTTCTCTTTCGTCAGGCGCGAGTGGGGAGTTCCGAGCGAAGCGAGATGCCTGCTAAGAAGAAAGAGAAAGAGAAAGAGGAAAGACGAAAGACGAAAGATTCCTGGCAGTGGCTTCACTTCCGGTTACTCCCTACAAAAAAGAGAACGAGAACGAGAACGAGGAACGAGAACGAGTGGGGGGGCGATGGTGGTGTGATTGAAAAACACCGGCATTGCATCCCGCGCGGGGCGCGCCTAGCTTTTCCCTCGCTCGCACCCAATTCCGGCCATGTATCAAGTCACCTTTTCCGAACAGGCGATGCACGAGCTTAACAAGCTCGACAAATTCCTCCAGCTCGAAGTCATCCTGCCCATCAGCAGCCTGAAATCCTCCGATCTGGCCAGCCCGCGCGAACCGCTCGGACGCTTCAACCGCGGCGGACGGACGCTCTACCGCCTGCGCGCCGGCGATTTCCGCTTCTACTTCGAGCAACACGGCGAGACGCTCCACACCCTCTACATCCTGCACAAGAACTCCCTTGAGGATTTCCTTCTGCGCAACAAACTCCCCGTGACGGAAAATCAACTTGTCGAGCAACACTCGAAATTCTGGAAATACCTCGAAACCCTCACAAAATAAACCGCCGCGCCCCGCCCGCGCTTTCACCACCGCGCCCGCGCCCGCCGCCTCTACCGCCCGCCTTCACCTTCCCCACGCACCCCCCTCCTCTCCATGCCAAAACCCGACCCGCGCGAAGATCCTTACAACGTCACCCAGGCCGGCCGGATTTACATCCTGCCGAACCTGATGACCGCGGGAAATCTGCTCTGCGGCTTCATGTCGCTCATCTGCTGCATCCAAGCGCAGCTCGCCGAGTCCGCCCCCGACGGGCTTTACCAAGGCGGCTTGATGTTCGACTACTACCGCCGCGCGGTTTATTTCATCCTCGGCGCGGCGCTCTTCGACTCGCTCGACGGCCGGCTCGCGCGCATGGGCGGGCGGGAATCGCTCTTCGGCGCCGAGTTCGATTCGCTCGCGGACGTGATCTCGTTCGGCATCGCCCCGGCGATGATGATGTCGTTCTTCATCCTCGCCCCCTCGCAGGCGCCCGGCCTCGAGTGGTCGCTCAACATCGGCTGGGGCATCGGCTTCATCTACCTGCTTTGCGCGGCCATGCGGCTGGCGCGCTTCAACGTCATCACCAACCCCCTCCTGCACCGCGGCACCAAGGAATCCGGCAAGGACTTCATCGGCCTGCCCGTGCCCGCCGCCGCCGCGACCGTCGCGGCCACGGTGCTGTTTCTCATCGAGATGGCCGAAGGCGAACGCCGCCTCAACTACGGGGCGCTGGTGCTCCCGCCCCTCATGCTGCTCATCGCATTGCTCATGATGAGCACGGTGCGATTCCCGAGCGGAAAAAACATCGGCATGCAGACGCGCGCGCGGTTCAGCACCTTTGCGCTCCTGCTCGCATTGCTGGCCATCATATTCTTTTACAAGGAAATAGGCTTCCTGTGCATCTGCATCGGCTACCTCTTCTTCGGGCTTTTCCGCCACTGGCGCCGCCGCCCCGCGCTCCGGGCCGAGACGACCGACCGGGCGGCGGCGGAAACCACTGCGAGCAAGTCCGCCAACAACCCGCCCAATAACTCCAAATAACTTTTCCCTTGTGAAAAACCCCGCCCTTGCTCCGAACCGCGCGCGCGGTTGCCCACAACGCGCCCCCCGCCATTTTCAAAGGAGATTTGGCTGGTTATTCCCGTTTTTCACAGTCCATACTGATACGGATAAATCTTCATTATTGAACTAAGAACTATTTAACCTTTGTTAGTTTCCCAAAACCGCACCGCATGAAATTCAAAATCAATCGCGATCACTTCAGCAACGGGCTTGCCCAAGTCCTCAACGTCGTCGGCTCGAAGGCCACCATGCCCATCTTGAGCAATGTGCTGATTGAGGCCGACAAGGACTCCATCGCCCTCACGACCACGAACCTCGACCTCGGCATCCGATGCAAAGTGAAAGCCGAGGTGAAGGAACCCGGCGCGGTCACGCTGCCAGTCAAACGACTCGCCACCATCGTCAAGGAACTGCCCAGCACCGATGTGGCCTTCGACGCGTCGCCCACGCACCAGATCAAACTCACCTCCGGCGGCTCCACCTTCCGCATCATGGGCATCGGTCGCGAGGAATTCCCGCCGCTGCCGGAATTTGGCGAGGAAAAATCCTTCACCCTCGAACAAAGCGAGCTGGTCTCCATGCTCAAGAGCGTCGCCTACGCGCAGTCCACCGACGAAACCCGCTTCATCCTCAACGGCGTGTATTTCAATTTCAACGACGGCAAACTCTCGCTCGTCGCCACCGACGGCCGCCGCCTCGCGCTCATGAGCAAGGAAATGGAAGTCCCCGCCGAAAGCGCCGGAAACATCATTCTCCCCGCCAAGACCGTGGGCGAGCTTCTGCGCATGCTCGACAAAGGCGAAAAACTCAAGGTGTCCTTCAACGACCGCCGCGCCGCCTTCCAGATCAACGTGAACAAAGACGGCACCGGCCTCGTGGACAGCGTTTACCTCTACTCGAAAATCGTCGAAGGCAACTACCCGAACTACAACCAAGTCATCCCGAAAGAAACGCACCAGCGCATCCAGCTTGAGCGCGAACTTTTCGCCCAATGCGTGCACCGCGCCGCGCTCGTGTGCAGCGAGAAATCCAACTCGGTCAGAATCAAACTCTCCAGCAACCTGCTCGAAATCACCGCGCAAAGCCCCGATTTCGGCGAGGCGCACGAATCCATGGCCATCGCCTACAGCGGCCCCGAGCTTCAAGTCGGCTTCAACCCCCAATTCCTCCTCGACCCGCTCCGCGCGCTTTCAAAAGACGAGATTTTCTTCGAGGTGAAGGACGAGGTAAGCCCCGGCGTGTTCAAGACGCTGGAAAGCTTCATCTGCGTCGTGATGCCGGTGCGTCTGAGCTAAGGCGGTTTCTTGTGTCGCCAACATAAAAAATCTGGCGCGGAAGCGCCGGTAGGGAGGCCTCTCCGAGGCCTCCGCCGGGAGGGGTTGGCGGTTTGAATTTCATAGGGGAAGCGAGACGGCGTGGGGGAAAGCGGGACGGCATGAGGGAAAGCGGGGCGTCTTCGCGGAGGCCTCGGAGAGGCCTCCCTACCGGCGCTTCCGCGCCCAAGGATTATTTTGGCAGCGCGGTTCAGGTCGCACGGACGGATTGAGTGGCACGGGCGACTCGCCCGTGGACGGCGCTCCGCGCCGCAAACCTCCCGTCGCGCTCTCCTTCCGGCCCCACGGGCGAACCGCCCCGGCCCCACGAACCGCCCCGCCTTGCGCTCCTTTTCTCGCGGACACATTCCGCCTCGCCTTGCCAGATGCGCGTGCATCAGTTTCTTGGAATGACAGACATGGGAAACACGACTGATTATCTCTTCCTGCTGGTGCCGATCGCGGCCTTGGCGGTCATCGTGCTGGCGCGCCTGAACGCCCGGCTGGCCTCGCCCGTGCTTTCCATCATCAACCGCTGGCTGCGCTGCCTCGTTTTCTCCGGCAGCGCCGCGTATCTCTTCCAAAAAATCGGTGGATTCGACCGGCCTTACTGGCTGCTCACAATCGTGTGCCTGCTGGTCTGGGTTCTGGTCGAGACACTTTACAACTGGATGATGGTCAAGGCAATCAGCATGAGTCCGCTGCCATTGTTCCCGCATTACCGCGTCAACACCTCCGGCGACGAATGGCCCACGCATCCGCGTTTCCTAAAAGCGCGCGACTGGCTGCGCGCGCACGGGTTTTCGCAGGTGCAGGCGTTGCGCGCCGAAATCAGCCAGGACCTTTATCTGCGCGTGTCGGTGTATCAGGACGCGGATGCGATGCTGCGGCTGCAAATCACGTTTCTGCCCCAGCCGGGCGGCGCGATCGCGCTGTGCGCGAGTTTTTCCACGCGCATGGTGAACGGCTGGCGTTACGTGACGGACAATCTGTTCCTGCCCTTTGCCGGGTTTTATCCCGAAAACTGGCTTGTGGAACGCAACCCCTGGCGCGTGTCGCTGGAAAGTTTATATAAACGCCACCGCGCGCGCCTGGCGCGGCGCGGCGAGATTATCCACCCTTGGGACGGCGAGCCGTTGGAGGACCTGAACGTGCAGCAACGCGAGATGGACAAGATCAACACCGAGCTTGGTTTCCTGATGCCCTACGCGCAGCGCGAGGAGCACGGGAAAATCACCTACGAGGGGCGCTTCCGTGTCTGGAAGGAAATCTGGTCGCTGAATTACCTCGGCCGCAGCGCGCGGTATGAATAGCGCGGGGGCAGCGTCGTTAACGACTAGCCGGCGAAGTGCAGGCGCGGAAGCGCCGGCAGGGAGGCCTCGGAGAGGCCTCCCTACCAGTGCCGCATAACCTCAGTGATTAATTGATGTTATACCCTTTCCTAACAAAAATCACACTAAGGAAGCCGTTTCAGGTAGGGCGAGGCGTCCCGCCGAGCCGCGAG
>JAIRTK010000311.1 GCA_031254955.1 Opitutaceae bacterium | reverse complement strand
AAATGATGACCGCCGGCCTGTATTATAAAATCTGGCAAAGCTTCTGTGTCTACCTCCCGGTGAAATCCGTCGGCGTGATCGGCGACGAACGCAACTATGCCGACATCATTGCCCTGCGCTTGGTAGAGAGCAAGGACGCCATGACCGCCGACTGGGCGCACCTGCCCCGCGAACTTCTGCAAAAAATCTCCAACCGCATCACCAACGAAATCCGCGGCGTGAGCCGCGTCGTCCTCGACATCAGCAGCAAACCCCCCGCGACCATCGAATGGGAGTGAGTCCCCCCCTCTCTCCCGACTTAAATCGACTTAAATCGATTTGAATCGATTTAAATCGAAACCACCCGCCACCCACCAACCGCCGCCAACCGCCACTCTCCCCCCACTTCCCGCCATGCGCTTCGATTCCTCCGGCGGCTACCGCACGCTCGACTCCTGGGTTCTGGCCAGCATTGCCCAACTCGCCACGCACCGCTTCTGCAAAAAATTCCTCACCCGCGACCTCGACCCCACCGGACGCCAATACGACCAGATGACCCAGGCCGCCCGCTCCGGCAAAGCCAACCTGGTCGAAGGCTCCGCCCGCTCCGCCACCTCCAAAGAAACCGAGATGAAGCTCACCGACGTCGCCCGTGCCAGCCTTGCCGAACTGCAAAGCGACTACGAAACCTGGCTCCTCCGCCAAAACCTCGTCCCCTGGCACCGCGATTCACCCGAAGCGCGGGCCGTCTTCGCCGTGCGCCTCGACCACCCCGACTACGGCAACGATTTTCTCCACGACTCCTGCGCGCACATCCTCGCGCAACAGAAAAAATTCGCTCAATGGCTGGACTCCGAAAACCCCGCCATCATTGCCAACGCCCTGCTGATCATTTTGACCCGCGCCATCCGCACCCTCATGCGACAGATGGAAACACAACGCGAAACCTTTGCCGCTCGCGGCGGCTTCCGCGAAAAACTGACCGCCATCCGCGTGGACGCCCGTGCCCGACAGGAAAACGCCCCCGCCTGCCCCGAATGCGGTGCCCCCATGAAACGCCGCCAGGCCCAAACCGGCCCCAACGCCGGCCACCCCTTCTGGGGCTGCACCGCCTACCCCGCCTGCAAAACCATCCGCCCAATCCCCGATAAACAGCCCCTCCCGTCTCCATCATCGCCTTAAATCGACTTCCATCGAATTATATCGCCCCTTTCCTTCTCCCATGCCCGCTCCATTTCTCCTGAACACGCCCTCCGATAATTTCAAAGCCCGTCTCCGCGTGCTCAATTTTTCTGAAAAAGAAAACATCTTCACCAAATCTTTCGCAGCCGAGGGCGGCAACCTTTTCGACTCTTTTGAACTGAAAGCCGACTTTGTGGCGGAAAAACTCTTTTACCCCGAAACCGCCGCCCCCGCCCGCAAAACCGGGATTCTAAAAAGCATCTGGATTAAGACTCCCGCATTTTCCTTATTTCCACGACAAACCCTCTCAAAAAGATTTTACGCGTATCAGTGATTGTCTCCACGTTGGAAAAATCCAATTCCCGCCACCCATGCTCCTCCTCTCCACCTCCTCCAAAACCTTCGCCGACGACCTTGCCTCGTTTTGCCGGACGGCTGACGCATCGCCTGAAATCACCGCCAGTGTCGCCGCCATCCTCGCCGACGTCCGCGCGCGCGGGGATGAGGCGGTCGTTTATTACGCCGCCAAGTTCGACGGGGCCAAGCTCCGCGCCCGCGAGATTCGCGTGAAGGAAACCGACCTCGCCGCCGCCGCCAAGTCCCTCACCACCGCCGAGCGCAAGGCCATCAAGGCCGCCCATGAGAACATCGCCGCCTATCACCGCAAAAACCTCCCCGCCGGATGGCTCGGCAAAAACAAGCACGGCGCCGAGGTCGGCGAGAAATTCGACCCCATCCGGCGCGTCGGCCTCTACGTCCCCGGCGGACAAGTCCCGCTCGTTTCCACCGTGCTCATGACCGCCACGCTCGCGAAGACCGCGGGCTGCCCGGAAATCGCCGTGTTCACCCCGTCCGATTCCGCCGGGCGCGTCGCCCCCGCGCTCCTCGCCGCGCTGCACCTTGTCGGCGTGACCGAGGTTTACCGCGTCGGCGGCGTGCAGGCCGTCGGCGCGATGGCCTACGGCACGGCCAGCATTCCCGCCGTGGACAAATGCTTCGGCCCCGGCAACGCCTACGTGTGCGAGGCCAAGCGCCAGGTGTTCGGCACCATCGGCGTGGACTCGCTTCCCGGCCCCAGCGAACTGATGGTCATCGCCGACGAAACCGCGCGCGCCCATTACGTCGCCGCCGACCTCCTCGCCCAAGCCGAGCACGGCTCGGGCCGCGAAAAAATCTACCTCGTCGCCACGTCGCAAAAAATCCTCGACACCGTCAACGCCGAGCTTGACGCCCAGTTGAAACTCATCACCCGCGCCGGAAAAACGCAGGCCGTCCTCGCCAACGGCTACGCGGCCATCGAGGCCGCCAGTCTCGCCGAGGCCGCGCAAGTCGCCAACTACGTCGCGCCCGAGCACCTCGAAATCATCGTGAAGCCGTCCGCCGAGAAAAAACTGCTCCGCGCGATCACGACCGCCGGCGCGATTTTCCTCGGCAACCACACGCCGACCGCGCTCGGCGATTTCACCGCCGGCCCCAGCCACGTGCTGCCCACGGCGCGCACCGCGCGTTTTTCCAGCGGCCTGCGCGTGGCCGACTTCATGCGCCGCACCAGCATCGTCCGCTACGGCCCCGGCACGGTGAAAAAAGGCGGCGAAGTCACCTCCGTGTTCGCCGCCATGGAAAAACTCGACGCCCACGGACGCTCCGTGAAAATCCGTTGCTGAATGGTCTATGGAACCCTTTTGGGAAAAGTAGAAAGGACCGCGAATTTCCGGGAAGCGCACGCGTCCCGCGTGTGTTGCCCGGCGGGACGCCGGGCAAGGGGTTTGGGCGGGACGCCAAAACCGGCACGCGGGACGCGTGCGCTCCCCAATCCTGATGATTTTCCGTAGCAGTCCACGCAGCAGTCTATTCAGGTGTCAGTCGGGACATCGTCCCAATCGTCTCCCCATCCCACAATCCAACTGAGCGCATATCTCCTCTCGTAAACCACCGAGGCATTCAATTGGTCAATGGGAAGCTCGCATGGTTTCAATGGTATTGCAGCCCCATTGTTAAACCCGAGTTGCCTGTCTCTTACTCTCCAATGCTGATGGTATAAATGGCTTTCCATGTCTGAAATCTCGTTCTGCGGACGCGTGGAAACCGACAGACGGAAGGCATGGGGATTTTTCATCGCAGCCTC
>JAIRTK010000310.1 GCA_031254955.1 Opitutaceae bacterium | reverse complement strand
TTCAGATCGACTCTAAAGTGTGATTTTAATTAGGAAATGGTATTAGCCCTACTTTGTTGGTTCCTCGCTATTTTGAATGGATTTTACAACGCGCGTCCGTGGAGCGGAGGCAGCGGTTGGCGTTTCAGCCCCGGAGGGGCGGCAAGCAAGACGGACGCGGAACAACGCACCCACGGCTCAACGCCGCCGCCCCTTCGGCGCTTTTCGGCGCTTATCACCGGGACGCCGCTTAACATCAAAGTTTAACAAAGCAGAATTAGGGTCTGACGTTACGCGCACGCAAGATCAGGCCCTGCGAAATCCGCCGGCGCGTAACATCAGTCAGGATTTCGCGATTCGGGATTTCCCGGAAAATTATATGACGCAAGTCGCGCATATTTTTTGTCGATTTCGCGCGCCGGGTTCGCCAAATTTGCGCGCACCTCATCATTCCCGCCATGCCCTCCACCAAAACCTCCACCAAAACCACCACCACCACTTACTGCGCAGCCATCGACCTCGGCGCCACCAGCGGACGCGTCATCCTCGGCGCGTGGTCGAAAAACCGCCTCAAGCTCACCGCCGTCCACCGCTTCCCCAACGCCTTTCGCACCCTCGACCGCAACGATTACTGGGAAATCGGCACCCTCTGGCACGAAATCCAAACCGGCCTCCGCAAAGCCGCCGCCGCCCTCCCGCGCGGCGCCAGACTCGCCTCCGTGGGCGTGGACACCTGGGGCGTTGACTATGCCCTCGTCAACGACACCGGACGCCTCGTCTTCCCCGTCCACGCCTACCGCGACAACCGCACCCAGCCCGGACTGAAAACCCTCGCTGGCACCCGCGCCGCCCTGGAACGCGTCTATGCCGCCACCGGCATCCCCAACGTCTTTTACAACAGCTCCCTCCAACTCGCCGAGACCATCGCCGCCTGCCCCGCCATCACCGACCTCGCCACCCGCTGCCTCTTCCTCCCCGACTACTTCAACTACCTCCTCTCCGGCCGCATGGCCAACGAACTCACGATCGCCAGCACCACGCAACTCCTCGACGTGCATTCCTGCGACTGGTCGCGCGCCGCCCTCGATTACTTCCGCGTCCCCGCGCAATGGCTCGGCCAACCCGTCCTCGCCGGCACCAAACTCGGCCCCGTGCGCGGCATCCCCGAACTCAAAGGCACCCGCGTCATCGCCGTCCCCGGCCACGACACCGCCTGCGCCTACGACGCCATGCCGGCCTCGCCCGACGGCACCGACCTCTTCCTCAGCTCCGGCACCTGGTCACTCGTAGGCTTTGAAAGCGACACCCCCGTCCTCGGCCCCGACGCCCTCGCCGCCCGCGTCGCCAACGAACGCATCGGCGACGGCCGTTACCGCCCGCTCACCAATGTCATCGGCATGTGGCTGCTTGAGCGCACCATGCTCGACCTCGGCCCCGACGCCCGCCCCCAAACCCCCGCCGCCTGGGACAAACTCATCGCCGACGCGGCCAAACTCCCGCCCTCCAGACAACTCATCGACACCGCCGACCCCGCCCTCGCCAACCCGCCCTCGATGAAAGCCATCATCGACGCGCAAATCCGCCGCAAAAAAAGCGCGCCCCCGAAAAACCTGACAGGCTACATGCGCCTCATCTGCGACTCGCTCGGACGCGGCCATGCCGACGCCATGCGCGCCTTCGAACGCATGACCGGCCGCAACTTCAAACGCATCCTCATCGTCGGAGGCGGCTCGCGCAGCCCGCTCCTCTGCCAGACCACGGCTGACGCCGCCGGCATCCCCGTCGTCTCCTTCAACCTCGAAGGCACCGCAGTCGGCAACCTCGCCAACCAGCTCATCGCGCTGAAAGCGGTCAAGGACCTGCCCACCTTCCGCCATCACCTCACTGCGAACCTGAAAAAGAAGGTCTATAATCCGAAAAAATGATCCCCGCGGCGGAGAAATTTTTGGAGTGCGGAGGCAAAGAGCAACGCCCGGCGACACCGCTTTGAGTCAAACTCATCGATACGAAGGACGCCGTGAGTGTGGCAGAAGGCGAAACCCGGCGACACCGCTTTAAGCGATTCGCGAAATTTCCTCATGCGCCGCGAAAGCGGTGTCGCCGTCCGCCTCGCGCCCTCTGCCACCGCACTCCAAAAAAACCTTCGCATCGCCATCCGACGGAAAATCGGACTATATTTTCTGGCAACGCAAGATACTCTAATGCAACAAATAGCAATAATGCAAACATCCGCGAAATTTTTTCTGAAGAAAAATGACACGTTTTTGAGGTAATTGCGTCTGACTCTTCGTAACAGTTCATATTTTCTCCCGCATAGCGGGAGATTTGGGGTAACAAAGAAAGCAATGGGCGGTCCGCTTAGGGGTAGGCGGGCCGCCCTCCTTTTTTGCCCGGACGAAATCCAAGCAAAAGTTGGCCACCCGACGTTGCCATGCAAATTTCCGGGAAGCACACGCATCCCACGTGTCCCGCCCGGTGTCCCTCCGGACAACGGGTTTTGGCGGGACGCCAAAACCGGCACGCGGGATGCGTGCGCTCCCCAATTCTAATGATTTTCCGCAGCAGTCCACGCAGCAGTCTATTCAGGTGTCAGTCGGGACATCGTCCCAATCGTCTCCCCATCCCACACTCCAACTGAGCGCATATCTCCTCTCGTAAACCACCGAGGCATTCAATTGGTCAATGGGAAGCTCGCATGGTTTCAATGGTATTGCAGCCCCATTGTTAAACCCGAGCTGCCTGTCTCTTACTCTCCAATGCTGATGGTATAAATGGCTTTCCATGTCTGAAATCTCGTTCTGCGGACGCGTGGAAACCGACAGACGGAAGGCATGGGGATTTTTCATCGCAGCCTC
>JAIRTK010000259.1 GCA_031254955.1 Opitutaceae bacterium | reverse complement strand
TGGGCAGTTTCATGGTTTGTTTTTAGAGCGCCTAACAAAATTACAA
This sequence comes from Opitutaceae bacterium, assembly GCA_031254955.1. GTDB lineage: Bacteria > Verrucomicrobiota > Verrucomicrobiia > Opitutales > Opitutaceae > Termitidicoccus. The sequence goes on along the minus strand of JAIRTK010000259.1, from coordinate 4,624 downwards.
TAGGGCAGGCCGAAAGACGGTATGAAAAGCGAGGGGAAAGGCGAGGATGTAGGGGCTTCGCTTGCGAAGCCCGTCGCGGAAGGCCGCCACGGATTTGTTTCCGCCAGTGCGCCGGCGCAGTCGCATGAAACACAAACGCGCGCGACTGCCGTCCGGCAACGGGCTTCGCAAGCGAAGCCCCTACATCCGCCGCCGCGTGCCGCCGTGTCCGCTGTGTCTCTTCGATCAAGCCTTCTTTTTGTTAGACGCTCTTAGTAACCACAGGAAACACAAGAAAGCCAGGGAGGCGGGGGTTTTGAATTTTTGCGCCCTTCGCGATTAATTTAATGGCTCGGTTTTGGAAGGAGTGAACGGACTGGAGCGCGTCATGTTTTCCCGTCCGTCACTCTTTGATGGAACGCACGTGGGCATGGCCGGCGTCATTGGCCAAAATGCCATGCGCGGATGTCAGGAGGCCGCGGGGGCGGGGGCTTCCGCAGCGGGGGCGGCTTCCGCGACGGGAGCGGCGGGGGCTTCCGTGGCGGGGGCGGGGGCGGATTCATGCGGCTTCACCAGGCCGAATTCTTTTTTAATGTTCTGCACGCTGGGGGGCGAGATGCCAAACTCGGCGGCGATTGCGCTGCCGCTTTTGCCTTCGAGGATCGCGGCTCGCACTTGTTCCTTGAGTTCGGGGGTGAGTCTGGCGCGGGGGCGTTTGCCGCCTGAGGCGGATGTCTTATCACGGCTTCCGCGAGCATTAAAGGCCTTCTTCAGCGCTTTGATAAACTCGTTGATGTCGCCATAACCATATTGGCCGGGCAGGGCGGCCAGTTCGGTGGCGCGTTCGGCTTCGATGTCCGCCTCCAGTTGGGCGGCACGGGTTTTCAGTTCTTCAAGTTCTTTGATTTTTTGTGTAAGCATGACAGCGGGCGACCATTATACTGGGGGGCGACATTTGCAATATGAAACGAAACCAAAGGTTTGAGGAGGTGGAAAGGGAAGGAGAGGGAAGGGAAGGGGAGCGGCGGGAGCGACAACGATGGCGCGCAGTCGTCGCATGGAAGGCGAGGGGAGGGGACGCGCGGCGCGGCGCAGGGCTTGGCGTGGCGGGGCTTGGCGGGAAGGGGCTTGGCGGGATTGTGAGTGGCTTGATGGGGGGAGGAGGTGGTGGGCTTGATGGAGAGGAAAGCGGCTTGGCGTGGGGCGCGTGTTTTTCTTTTCCCCATCTTTCTTTTTTCGCAACTCCCGTGCATTCTCCTGCGTTTTCCCATGCATTTCCCGCAACCCAATCATCCCCTTCTCCCGCCATGAACCCACGCATCCGCAAGCATTCCCCGGCGTCTCCGGCGCCTTCGCTCGACCGCCGTTCCTTCCTGAAAACTTCCGCGTTTGCCGCCACCGCATTCGGGCTGTTCGCCCGGCGGCGTCTTTGGGCGCAAGCGCTCCCGACGACGATGCCGCCGCCATTGCCGTCGTCGTCGGCGGCGGTATCCGCCCGGTCCGCGCCAGTTGTAAACGGCGCCGGCTTTGTCCCGCTGCGGCGGGGCGCGGGGGTGTTCAACGGACGCGGCGGCACCATCGGCTGGTTCGTCTCGGGGGACGCCCTCGCGGTCATCGACACGCAATTCCCCGACACCGCCGCGACCTGCCTCGCGGGCCTGCCGGGCCGGGAGGGGCGCGGGATCGATGTCGTGGTCAACACGCATCACCACGGCGACCACACCGCAGGCAACCCGGTCTTCAAGCCGGTCGCGAAGACCATCGTCGCGCACGAGCATGTCCCCGCGCTCCAACGCGCCGCCGCCGCGCGCGGCGGGGCGGCGGCGCTTGAGCGGCAGGTTTACGCCGACACGCTTTTTGCCGAGACATGGAGCGCCGCGCTCGGCTCCGAGACGGTGCGCGCCCGCCACCACGGGCCGGCGCACACCGGCGGCGACATCGTCGTGGTGCTGGAGCGCGCCAATGTCGTGCACATGGGCGACCTTGTTTTCAACCGTCTTTATCCGGTGATCGACCGTCCGGGCGGGGCGAGCATTCGCGGCTGGATTTCGGCGCTGGAAGCCGTCGTGAAGACGTATCCGTCGGATGCGATTTATATTTTCGGCCACGCGAATCCGGCTTTTGGCGTGACCGGCACGCGCGCTGATCTCGCGCCGATGCGGGATTATCTGTCGGCTTTGCTCGCCCATGTGGAAAAACGGATCGCCGCGGGGGCCTCGCGCGAGGAGGTCTGCGCGTTGGAAAACCTCCCCGGTTTTCGCGACTGGCACCAACCCGCGCCGAACCGGTTGCAGGGCAATCTCGGCGTGGCCTACGACGAATTGACCGCCACAGGATAGGGTTTTCCGGCGAAGGTTTTCCTGAGGAGGCGGCCCGGCGGCAGGACCTCTCACCAGCAAGCTGCACAGGCCGGAATGCCTGTGCAGCGTTCATAAGCTGGAATACCGGGGACAGTTCAAAGTTGAGGCCATATGCTTTCGCTCCCGTCCTTCTTTTCTCGTTCTCGTTCTTCGTTTTTCGTTCTCTTTATCTTTCCTCTTTCTCTTTATCTTCCCCCCCCCGGCGGCACCGATCGAGGGAGAAAGATAAAAGACTTTTTCGCCAACCCTGTTTTCACAGCAACTGAAGTTACTGAAGTTACGCGGACGACTTATGGGATTGAGTGGCATGGGCAACTTTGCCCATGAGTTCGGGAGGTTTGCGGCGCGGAGTGCCGTCCACGGGCGAGGACGCCCGCGCCACTCAATCCCACGGGCGAGTCGCCCGTGCCACCCAAACCACTCGAACCGTTCTGCCGCACGGTTACGCGCTACAAAATTCACCACGCCGCGTAATATTAATGAAGTCACACAGAGCCAGTAGGGAGGCCTCTCCGAGGCCTCCGTCGGGCGCGAGGGTGGTTTGAATTTCATGGAGAAATCGAAGCGTTGTCACGGAGGCCTCGGAGAGGCCTCCCTACCGGCTTCGGTCAGTCGTTCATGAGTTTTGTATTGTGCATCACGATGAAAACCGGGGTGGCAAAAAAGTTCTTTTTATCTTTTTTCCCCAGTCGGTGCCGTTGGGGAGAAAGATAAAGAGAAAGATAAAGAGAACGAAGAACGAGGGGAGAGGGGGGAGGCTGGAGACATAGGGTACCGGTTTGGAGTGCGCCCAGAAATGCCTGTGCTCCTTTTTGTGACTTGCGCGGGGATGGGTTGCCGGGAAAGTGGGGAATGGCTGACGTTCACGCTTCCGGCACCCCCGGCTCGACCGCAAACTCCGCGCTCAAGGACACGTTGTTCGATGCAGGGCGGTTTCGCTTGGTGGCGAGGGAGGCGGCCCGGCTGGCGCCACGGTTCGACGCGGAAAAATTTCTCGCGCTCTCTTTGGACGGACTTGACCGGCTTTCTTTGATGCAACGGTTGCGGCGGATGACGGAGGCGTTGCACGCGACGCTTCCCCAGGATTTTCGCAAGGCGCTTGGCCTTCTGAAAAAACTCGCGCCGAGGCTCGGTCCGGGATTCGCGGCGCTGGCTTGGCCGGATTTCGTCGCGCATCACGGCCACGGGCGCGGCGACTTCGAGGTGTCGATGGAGGCGTTGAAATTTTTCACGCCTTTCGGTTCGTCGGAGTTTGCGGTGCGGGAGTTTTTGCGGCGCGATTTGCGGCGGACTCTCGCGGTGATGGAGACATGGTCGCGCGACGAGGACGAGGCGGTGCGGCGGCTGGCGAGCGAGGGCTGCCGTCCGCGCCTGCCGTGGGCATTCCGGCTGGATGCGCTCGTGGCCGATCCGTCGCCGGTCGCGCCGATTCTCGAAAACTTGAGGAGCGATCCGAGCCTGTATGTGCGGAAATCCGTGGGCAATCATCTCAACGACATCACGAAGGACCATCCCGAGTGGGTGCTGCGGCGCGTCGCCGGCTGGCCGTTGGAGAATCCGCACACGGCTTGGATCGTGAGACGGGCGTTGCGCACGTTGATCAAGAGGGGCGACCGTCGGGCGCTGGCGGTGGTCGGCGCCGGGGAAAAGCCGAGGGTGCGCATCAGCAGTTTTCGGGTCGAGCCGCCTGCGGTCAGGCTGGGTGGGCGCGTCGCGTTTTCGTTTCGGCTGGAATCAACCGCGCGGAGGGCGCAGCGGCTGGTGGTTGATTACGCGGTGCACTACGTCAAGAAACACGGCGGCACGTCGGCGAAGGTTTTCAAATTGAGGGAATTCACGCTCGCGGCGGGCGCGGCGGCGGAGATCGCAAAGAGCCAGCGCATCCAGGATTTTACCACGCGCACGCATCATCCCGGGCGGCATGTCATCGACGTGTTGGTGAACGGCGAGCGCTTGGGCGGCGGTTGGTTCGACTTGCTCCGGTAAGCGACGCGGGGCGGGCGGCGGGTGGGGCAGGGGAGTAGTGGGTAGTGGGCAGGGCGAGGGGAGTCGAGGAGCCGGGGGCGTTTTTGGGAGCGCGGTGGCAGAGGGTGCGAAGCGACCGGCGCCGTTTGCCGAGGAATGCCGTGGCGGTTGTCCTACCCATTCCCAATGAAAATCATACCATTTCTTAATCAAAAACCTTCTTAAGAAACACTCTCCAAGCCGACCACGAATTGTGCGGATTTTAATGAATAACACAGATAACCTCTTTGTTTTTCAATGAGTTAAACATCCGTGCAATC
>JAIRTK010000231.1 GCA_031254955.1 Opitutaceae bacterium | reverse complement strand
CATGCCCGCCATCCGCCAACCCGTCTCCGACGACCTCTTCGCCCGCGCCCGCCGGCTCATGCCCGGCGGCGTCAACTCCCCGGTGCGGGCGTTCCGCTCCGTCGGCGGCGCGCCCTTTTTCGTGAAAGCCGCCTACGGCGCCACGCTCACCACCGCCGACGACACCGAACTCATCGACTTCGTCTGCACCTGGGGACCGGCCATCCACGGCCACAACCACCCCGCCATCCGCGACGCCATCGCGCTCGCCCTCGAACACGGCACCTCCTTCGGCATCCCCAATCCCTATGAAGTCGAACTGGCCGAACACATCACCCGGTTTTTCCCCTCCATCGAAAAAGTCCGCATGTGCAACAGCGGCACCGAGGCCGTCATGACCGCCGTCCGCCTCGCCCGCGGCTTCACCCGCCGCGACAAAATCATAAAATTCGCCGGCTGCTACCACGGACATTCCGACTCGCTTCTCGTCGGCGCCGGCTCCGGCGCGCTCACCCACGGCCACCCCGACAGCGCCGGCGTCCCCGCCGCCTTCGCCCGCGAAACCCTTGTCCTCCCCTTCAACGACACCGCCGCCCTCGACGCCGCCCTCGACGCCAACCCCGGCCAGATTGCCTGCGTCATCGTCGAACCCTGCTGCGGCAACACCGGCCTCATCCCCGCCGCGCCCGGCTACCTCGCCCACCTCCGCGCCGCCACCGCGCGCCACGGCGCGCTGCTCCTCTTCGACGAAGTGATGACCGGCTTCCGCCTCGCCCGCGGCGGCGTGCAGGAACTGGAATCCATCACGCCCGACCTCACCACCCTCGGCAAAATCATCGGCGGCGGCCTCCCCGTCGGCGCCGTCGGCGGGCGCGCCGACATCATGGACCACCTCGCGCCCGACGGCCCCGTTTACCAAGCCGGCACGCTCAGCGGCAACCCGCTCGCCATGGCCGCCGGCATCGCCGCGCTCAAACTCCTCGACGAAGAAAACCCCTACGCCCGCCTCGACGCCCTCGCCGGCCAGCTCCGCTCCGCGCTCCTCTCCACCGCCCGCGCCAAAGGCCTCCCCCTCCAAGTCCCCCAACGCGGCTCCATGTTCAGCGTGTTCTTCACCGCCCAACCCGTGCGCGACCTCACCGGCGCGCTCGCCTCCGACGCCGCGCGCTACGCGAAATTCTTCCACGCCTGCCTGCACGCCGGCGTGTATCTCGCGCCCAGCGCCTACGAAACCGCCTTCCTGAGCACCGCCCACGAAGGCGTCCACCTCACCCGCGCCAGCGAAATCATGTGCGGCGCCCTGAAAACATTGTAACCGAAATTACGCACAACTTGCGTAACGCAAGTTGACATACCCTTTGCGAATGAAACCCGCACAATGGAAGCCGTTAAAGGCAGGGCGAGGCGTCCCGCCGAGCCGCGAGCGGTTCCCACGGCTCAGCGGGACGCCTCGCCCTACCTTTTTGACTGCAAAGCGTATCAAGCCTCTCGCTTCGCTCGAAACCCAACCTGCTGACGCGCCGAAAGCCCGCCCTGAAGCAAACTCAGTTTCGAGCAAAACGACAATCCGCCAGTCCGCCTTACGACAAAGGCAGCGCATAACCTCAAAGTGCACTATGAAAATCGCCTTGCCACTCCTGCTCGCGCTCGTTCCGACCGCCTCTACCGCATACGACGCCTCCCTGACGGACGCCGTCAAATCGCACCCCGTCCCTGTGATGGCCGCCTCCACCCGCGACAAAGAAACCGAAGTGATTATGGCGGCCTTGCTCCAACGCCCCAAAAGAACCCGCGCCGAAAATTACTATCTCACCGCCACGCCGAGAAAGGACTGGGGTGAAAAAGGAGAATGGAAGGACATGCCGGACGCTGTTTATGAAACCCTGTCATCCCATCAAAGTTATTATTATAAAGCCAGTGAGGCGAAACTTGAAAACGGCGTGGTCAAAGACAAGACAACGGGGAATGAGGGATGGATTGAGTGGATTGTGATAAAAGAATGGATTTCCGACACCGAAGTAAGGGTAATGGAATGCAGCTACCGCCACCTTCTGGCCTGCCACGAAAACACCGTTGTCTATCATAAAGTGGAAGGAAAATGGAAATTGAAAAATATAGAATCAATGGTGGTGTCTTGACCGGACATTTCCATGTCAATCTGTTTGTTCACTCGCAGGCGTTTTGAAAAATTTATTGAACACTTTGAAAACCCCATTTTCCAGACCAGCCCCCCTCCACCGCGAATAAACGCCCACAGACGCGAAGGTTTCACCCCTCTTCCTATTCGACTGAGCGCCGGAGTAGCGCAGGCGCAGCAACGCCGGCAGAGAGGCCTCGGAAAGACCTCCCTGCCTTGGGCTGGTCAAAAAGGACTCCTCCGCGCAACCTCAGTTATCCGATCAAACTGGCTTTGCTCCTGATTCACGTCCATTCGCATTCATTCGCATCCATTCGCGGTTAAAAACGACTTTTTTAAAAGCCCCCTGTTTTTATTATCGGAAGAACGACGCGGAGACCCGCCCTCCAGTTGAAAATCGCCTTGGAATTTTATTTTTCAAAACATCCTTGCTTCAATCGCCCCATCGTTTGGTTTAAAAAAAATGAACCACATTCCCGCCATTCTCCACATGCGCCAAAACATCATCAAAATTTCTGCCGTCCTCCTCCTCTTCAGCCTTCCGCCATCGGTTTTCAGCCATTCCGCCCAGCCGCCCGCCGACGCGCCCATCCTTCCGCTCGACGACCTGAAACCCGGCCAGGCCGGCGAAGTCTGGACGGTTTTCCAAGGCGGGACGCCGGAACCCTTCACCGTCGAAGTCACCGGCGTCGTCCGCAACGCCCTCGGCCCCGGCAAATCGCTCATCCTCTGCCGCCTCACCGACCCGCGCGTGCAAAACATGGGCGCCGTCGCCGGCATGAGCGGCAGCCCGCTCTACATCGACGGTAAATTCGCCGGCGCGCTCAGCTACCAAGTCCAGCGATTCGAAACCGTGCGCCACGCCGGCTTCACGCCCGCCGCCGACCTCATCGAAGTCAGCCAGCTCGACCCAACTACCGACCCGGATGCCGGCAAGGAGACCTCCCCGAGGCCTCTGCGAACCACCCTGGTCATGCAAGAAAATGCCCCTCGCCCCCTCGCGGAGACCCCGGAGCGACCTCCCCACCGGCATCCCGGCCAACGCGACATCCCAGACCCCAAATCGGACATCGCCTCCCCCTTCGCCCCGCTCCACCCCGTCTTCGCCTTCGGCGGAGTCTCCCCGCAAGTCGCCTCGCTTTTCCGCGACGACTACCAAGCCCTCGGCCTCTCCCTGACCACCCTAGGTGGCCACGCCACCACCACTAACGACACTACCACCAGCGCCACCACCGCCACCGGCGACACCGCTGCCGCCAACAACACCACCACCACCGTCAACGCCGCTGCCACCACCGCCACCACCACCAGCAGCACCGCCACCGCAGCAGCCCCCCCTTCCGCAATCCGCAATCCCCAATCCCCCTTCCCCACTCCGCCCCCCGCACTCCGCACTCCGCATTCCGCATCCCCCCTCCGCCCCGGCTCGGCGGTCGCCGTGGCCCTTGCCACCGGAGACATCACGCTCGCCGGCACCGGCAGCGTCTCGCGCGTTGACGGCAACCGCATCCTCGCCTTCGGGCACCCCATGCTCTCCCTCGGCGCGGTCGAGCTGCCCATGGCCCTCGCCGACATCATCGCCATCCTCCCCTCCAACCTCAGCTCCGTCAAAATCTCCAACACCGGCCCCGTCATCGGCACCATCCGCCAAGACCGCCTCTCCGCCATCTACGGCGAAATCGGCCCCATCCCGCCCATGCTCCCCATCGAAGTGCGCACCCCCGCGCGCACCCTGCGCTTTTCGACCATCCGGCACGACCGCCTCACGCCCAGAATCGCCTCCACCGGCCTCGCCCAAGCCGTGCTCGGCTCCAACGAAACCGGCCTCGCCGAAGGCTTCCGCGTCAAAACCACCATCGCCTACCCAGGAGAACGCCGCCTCGAAACCGACACCCTCTACGCCGGCCCGCAAGGCTTCGCCGCCGGCATCGGCGGCCTGGTCCGGCGCCTCGCCGCCTCCCTCGACAACCCCGTCGCCGATGTCTTCCCCGAGTCGCTCGCCTTCACCATCGAACCGCTCGCCCGCAACCCCGCCGCCAGCATCGACAACATCCAACTCTCCCGCACCCGGCTGACCGCCGGCGACACGCTGCGCGTCACGCTCACGCTCCGCGAATTCCAAGGCGACGCCCTCCGCGAGACCATCCCCATCGACATCCCCGCCGACTGGAGCGGACGCCGGCTCGAACTCGTCATGCTTCCCGGCTTCGAACTCGACCGCCAATCCGGACGCCCCGTCACGGCGCGCCTCGCCCAGATTCGCACCTTCGACGCCTGGCTGGACCTCATGAGCGACCAGCGGGCCAACGACGGCCTTTACATCGCCGTGGTCGAACGCGCCACCGCCTTCATCGACCAGACCCGCCCCACGCTCGACTACCCCGGCAGCATGGAACGCATCGCCCGCCGCGCCGACGACGCCCGCTACCAAAAACGCAACGTCCTCGTCCCCCTCTGGGAAAAACACATCCTGCCCGGACGCCTCCTCCACACCAACCACCGCCAACCGCTCCAGATCACGGAATAAAGCCCCCCGCGCCGTGCCAAGCGCGCGGGGTATCTTAACTGAAGCCGCGCCTTACGATTATCGTTTTGAATGAGAAGCGGTAGGAGTTTTCCTTTGTTAAGCACTGATATTATCCCCATTCCCAGTGAACAGTACCCTTTAGAAGCAGAGCTATGTAGGGGCTTCGCTTGCGAAGCCCGTTGCTGGTGCACGGTTATCAAACCGGGCGTCCCAAGCGACGCCCCTGCAAAAGAGTAATTTTCATTGGAAATTGGTATAACAGAAAGGTATCTCATCCCCGCATCCCCTCTTTCCCCATTTCTCATTCCTCTTGCCTCTTTCTCTTTCGTCAGGCGCGAGCAGGGACTTCCAAGCGAAGCGAAAAGCCTGCCAAGAAGAAAGAGAAAGAGAAAAAGAAAGAGGAATGAAGAAAGAAGCAAGATTCCGGGCGGTGACATCACTTCCTGTTATCCTCTACACCCAGCCCCACCTCTCTTTGAAAATGAAGCCCGCGTAACCTCAGTGACATCGCCCCGGATTCCTCATCCATCCTAGAAGACACCGGTGGCCTAGTATTGCATAACACAATGACAAACATGTTGATAAAAACGGCATTTTTATCTTTACTTAATTAATGTCCCAACCATGTTTACCGCCTGTAACCATGAGCATCCCGACTACGACTCCGGACGCTTCGGAGTCAGCACAGGCAACCCATTCCACCCTCAATCTCGAACAAAGCAGCGCGGAAGAGCGCATACGATGGGCGGTTGATGCCTTCGGCGACGGACTCGTCATGACGACGAGTTTCGGAGTGCAAGCGGCCGTGATGCTGCATCTTGTCACGCGAATCGTGCCGGGCATCCCGGTCATCTTCATCGACACGGGATACCTGTTTCCCGAAACCTACCGCTTCGCCCGCGAACTTGCGGAAAAGCTCGGCTTGAACCTGAAAAAATACACGCCGCGCATGACCGCCGCCGAGCAAGAGGCGCTTTATGGCAGGCAATGGGAGCAGGGAATCGAGGGATTGAAACGCTACAACGTCATCAACAAAATCGAACCCATGGACCGCGCCGTGCGTGAACTCGGCGCGACCGCGTGGCTCGCGGGATTGCGCAGGACGCAAGCCGGCACGCGCGGATCCCTCAAGGTCGTGCAAGCCCAGAACAAAATCACCAAAATCCACCCGATCATCGACTGGGACAACCGCCGCGTGCACCAATACCTCACGCGGCACGGGCTGCCCTATCATCCGCTTTGGGAGCAGGGTTATGTCTCGATCGGCGACTGGCACAGCACGAGCAAACTCCTCGCCGGCATGCGCGAGGAGGACACCCGCTTCGGCGGACTGAAACGCGAGTGCGGCCTGCACGAAAACAACGGCGGCGATTTTCAGATTTAGGACTCCCCCTTCGTTTAAGGTTTTTCTCTTTTTAACCCCGGTCGACACGGAGACACGCAGACACGGACGACACGAAGACGCGGAAGACATGGAGACTGGAGGGCGGATAGTTCTCACGCGAAGGCGCAAAGACGCGAAGAGCCTTTGTTTTTAATCCCTTGTGACTAATTTCCAGCGGCTTGCCGCGGGGACTCCGGAGTGAGAGAGTGGGATGATGGGAACAAATGAGGAGCAAAAAGCGAGTCAGTGTGCGTGGCAAATACACTATCACATAGTGTTTCCAGTGAAGTAGAGGCGAGCGTTGTTGGACAAAGAGGTGGAGGGGATAATAGTGGAGACGGCGCGGGGAATAAGTGAGAGGTATGACATGGAATTTGAAAGATTGGGATGCGATGGGAATCACATACATTG
>JAIRTK010000148.1 GCA_031254955.1 Opitutaceae bacterium | reverse complement strand
GGCCGCGTCCAGCCGGCCTCGCGCCGGGCGTTGCGCGTAGCCGGTGGCCAGCAGCTTTTCCACCCCGCCTTCCTGGAACTTGCGCACGTAGTTGAACACCGTCCAGCGGCCCACTCCGGCCGCTTGCGCGATCTCCCCGGCGGTGAGCTTGTGCTGCGCCACCAGCCGCAGCACTTGCAGCCGCTTGCGTCCGCGCTCGTCGTGCGCCCGCCGCCAGGCGCGCTCCAGTTCCTTCATCCGTTCCGGTCCAAATCGAGGCAGGGTTCTCATGGCAAATCGCATCATAGGGGGCGGGCTCGGCTTGTAAAGTGTGAATTTAATTAGTAATTGGTATCAGTCCGCGACCACTCCGCAAGTTGGCGCAAGGTCAGTCTCTGCAAGATTCGCCACACCGTGTAATCTTGGTTACTATTCAAGGTTTGGTTCTTCGGCTGGTCTTTTTTTGGGGCAGGCTTTACACGCCGAGCATTTGCAGCCAGCGGGTCACGGGGGTTTGCCAGATGCCGAGCAGGATGGTGGCTAGGGCGAGCAGGGCGAGCATGATGGCGATGCCGGGGTTGACGGGCGCCGGTTTCGGGCGTTCGAGCACGTCGCCGGGCACGTCGGGCGCCTCCCAGTTCTGGAAAAACGCCGCCCGCAGCCATCCGAAGTAATAATAAATCGAAACCACCACGCTGGCGATGGCGATGGCGAGCAGCCAGTAGAGGCCGGCTTGAAAGGCGCTCACGAAGACGAGCAGCTTGCCCATGAAACCGGCCAGCGGCGGAATGCCCGCAAGCGAGCCGAGGCCAACCGCCAGCACGCCGGCGAGGAAGGGGTTGCGCCTGGCCAGGCCGTGGTAATGTTCGAGTTCCTGCACGGCGTCGTCCTGGCCGGAGACGTGCGTCATCACGCCAAAGATGGCAAACGAGGCGAGCAGGTAGGCGATGAGGTAAACATAGACCGCGCCGAGTCCGTCCCGGCCTCCGGCCATGAAGGCGAGCAGGCCGATCATCATGAAGCCGGCGTGGGAGACGCCGGACAGGCCGATGAGGCGTTTGACGTTGTGCTGGGTGAGCGCGGCGAGGTTGCCGAAGACGAGGGTGGCGATGGTCATCACGGTGAGCAGCGGGATGATGATGCCGGGGCGGTCGTCGAGGCCGAGCACGCCGGCGAAGACTTGCAGGAGGGTGATGAGTATCGCGAAGCCGGCGGCTTTCGAGCCGACGGAGAGAAACGCGGTCACGGGGGTGGGCGCGCCTTGGTAAACGTCGGGGATCCAGATTTGGAAGGGGACGAGGCCGATTTTGAAGGCGATGCCGGAGAACACGAGCGCGGCGCCGAGGTTGCCGGTGAAGTTGTCCGGGTTGTGGGCGAGGGCGTGGAAGATGCGTCCGAAGCCGAGGGCGTCGCCGGCGGGCGTGTAGCCTTTGAGCGTCGGGTCGCCGGCGAGTCCATAGAGGAGCACGATGCCGAAGAGCAGCAGGGCGGAGCTGAGCGCGCCCATGATGAGGTATTTCAGGCCGGCTTCGAGCGAGAGGGGGTTGGCGCGGATGTAGGCGACGAGGATGTAGAAGCCGACCGTGACGGTCTCCAGCGCGACGAAGAGCATCACGAAGTTGTTGCTCGCGGCGAGCAGCATCATGGCCGCGGTGATGACGAGGACGAGGTGGAAGAACTCGATGCGCGGGAGGCGGTGTTTTTTCAGCGAGACCAGCGCCAGCACGCTGACGAGGAGCGAGGTGGCGGCGAAGAACACGCGCATGAACTGGCTGTGCGGCGTGATGCGCAGCAGGCCGTTGAAGACCGGCGCGTCGAGTATGCGTTCGTGGAAGGGCGCCAGCACCCAGGCCGTGGTGACGGCCAGCGCGCACAGTTGTCCGGCGATGGCGACCGCGGGGATCGCGCCGCGCAGCGCTTTCGGGAGCGCGATGTCGAGCACGAGCAGCAGCAGCGCGAGGCTCGCGAGCAGGATTTCGGGCGTGAGGAGCACCCACTGGTTGTAGGTTGTTTGCGCCAGGTTTTGGAAAAATGCGGTGGTCATCGCGGGCATTGAAAATTTATTTGGCCGCCGCCGTGTCCGCGCGGGCCGTGGCGGCGGTGGCCGTGGCGGTGGTGACGGGGGCGCTGGTGGCCGCCAGTTCCGTGTTGATGGCGGTGGAGATGGATTTGGGCCAGAGGCCGACGAGGAGGAGCGCGAGCAGGAGGAGCAGCGCGGGGACTTTTTCGCCCCAGTGCAGGTCGGACGGGGGGCGCGCGGCGGCGGTTTTCTCGAAGGCGGCGGTGCGCGGGCCGAAGAAGATGCGCGCCGCCGAGCGCAGGCCGTAGATGGCCGTGATGATGATGCCGGGCGCGGCGGCGGCGGCGAACCAGGGGCCGAGCACGGGCGAGCTCCAGAGCGCGACAAAGACGCCGAGTTCGCCCCAGAAATTCGCGAAGCCCGGCAGGCCCGCGCTGGCGAGCGTGGCGGCCACGAAGAGGGCCGCGAGCACGGGCGCGTCTTTCACCAGGCCGCCCATCCCGGCCATGTCGAGCGTGCGGGTGCGTTTTTGGATGCATGAGGCGAGCAGGAAGAGCAGCGCCACCGAGAGGCCGTGCCCGACCATGAGCATGACGACCGCGCCCGCGCCGAGCGTGCCGAGCGAGGCGAGGCCGAGAAACGCGTAGCCCATGTGCATGACCGAGCCGTAGCCGAGCATCTGCTTGAGGTCGCTTTGCGCGATGGTCACGAGGCCGATGACGAGCACGTTGGCGAGCGCGAGCCAGGCGAGCACGCCGGCCCAGTTTTCCGCGCCGGCGGGGAGCAGCGGGAGCGCGATTTGGATGAGGCCGTAGAGGCCGAATTTTTTCAACACGCCGGCGTGCAGCATGGCGGCGGAGGTGGGCGCGGCGGCGTAGCCGGGCGGCGCCCAGGTGTGCAGCGGCCAGAGCGAGACGAGCACGCCGAAGCCGAACAGGAGCAGGGCGAAGATGTTTTTCTGCGCAAGCTCCGGGAGCGGTTGCGCGGCGATGGCCGTCCGCAGCGAGACGAGGTCGAAGGAGCGCGCGCCGCTGTTTTGGTGGAGCGCGATGATGCCGGCGAGCGAGAGCATCGCGCCGAGCGTGAGGTAAATGGTCATCTTCATCGCCGCGTAGTTGCGGTCGCGCCCGCCCCACACGCCGACCATGATGAAGGTCGGGATGAGCGCGAGTTCGTGGAAGAAGTAGAAGAAGAAAATGTCCACCGAGGCGAACACGCCCATCAATCCGCCTTGCATCACGAGCAGGAGCAGCAGGTAAAGCCGGAGGCGTTCGGCGCCGGACTGGAGGGCGTAGAATCCGGCGGCGAAGCCGACGATGCCCGCGAGCGCGAAGAGCGGCATGGCGACGCCGTTAAGCCCGAGCGCGAGGCGGATGCCGATGTGGCCGAGGCCGACATCGTAGGCGGAGCGAAACGCGTAGCCGTCGGACAGGGTCGCGCCGGAAAATTCCAGCCAGAGCCAGATGGACGCGAGCGCGGGCACGGCGAAGCCGATGTAGGCGGCGAACAGGGCCGGCTTGCGCGGCAGGCCGAGCGCGATGGCGAGCGCGGCGGCGAGCGGCGTTGCGATGGACAGCAGGAGAGGGTCAACGGGCAAAGGGTTCATGCGGAATGCGGAATGCGGATTTCGGATTTCGGATTTCGGAATGCGGAATTTTTTTTGGGGGGGGCGCGCGATGGCTTAAAATACTCCCGCGGCGAAGGCCCACACGAGGGCGGCGCCGGCGAGGAACCAGTAAACATAGGTGTGCGTGCTGCCGGTGTGCAGCGCGCGCGCGCCCATGCCGAGCAGTCCGGTGACGGCGGCGAGGCCGCGCACGATGAATCCGCCGATGAGGAACCGGTCGATGGCGTTCAGGAAGAGCGCGAGGCGTTGCTGGATTTTGGCCACGTAGTAGTCGCAGAGGCGGTCGGGCAGGGCGTGGAGGAGGGCCAGCGCGCCAAACACCAGCGGCGAGCGCACGGCGAGCGTGTCGGGCGACACCAGTTTCGAGAGGCCGCGCACGGGGGCTTTGTAGAGGTTGAGCGACAGGCCGGCGCCGAGCGCGATGATGGCCGCGCTCAGGATGACGACGCCCGCGCCGCCGACGTGCGGCACTTGCGCGGCCACGCCCGCGAACCACGGCGTATAGAGCGCGAGCCAGCCGCCCGCGACGGAGCCGGCGGCGAGCACGAGGAGCGGGAGGAGCATCGCCGGGCCGCTTTCGCGCGCGTGGTCGGCGGCTTCGCTGCGCGTGCCGCCGAGGAAGACGAGTTTCCACAGGCGCGCCATGTAGAACACGGTCAGCACGGCGGTGAACGCGAGGATGAGAAACACGAGCGTGTTTTTCTCCTGCGCGAGGTGCAGGATGGCGTCCTTGGAGTAAAAGCCGGAGATGAAGGGCAGGCCGGCGATGGCGAGCACGCCGATGGTGAAGACGGCGAAGGTGACGGGCATTTTCCGGCGCAGTCCGCCCAGTTTGAAGATGTCC
>JAIRTK010000077.1 GCA_031254955.1 Opitutaceae bacterium | reverse complement strand
CTGGCTTCGCCTTAGCCTCTGCTTTCCCTTCCTTTCCCTCCATGACTTTCTTCTCTTCAAAGATAGTTGCTACGGGGGCAGGGGTGGTGGTGGCGGCGGACGAAGGCAGGGCGGCGGCGGCGAGACTGGGAGCGCGGACTTTCCAGTCCGCGTTTTCGCGGGCAAGAATGCCCGCGCTCCTGTTGTTGGCGGCGGTATAATACCACTTTCCATCCAGTTTCACATTTTACACCAATCCTTTTAACCACGGATTGCACGGATAAAACGGATTGCACGGATGTTTAATTCATTGGAAAACAAAAGGGTTTAATCTGTGTCGTCCGTTAAAATCCGTGCACTTCGTGGTCGGCTTGGAGGGTGTTTCTTAAGAAGGTTTTTGATTAGGAAATGGTATAAGGCGTGCGGGCGGCGGCGGTGGCGGTGGGTGACGAGTGCGGCGAGGAACTCGCAGCCAGAGCTTTTTCTGTTTATTCTGTCGCCAACGCAAGAGGCTTGGCGCGGGAGCGGGCGGTAGGGGAGGCCTTTTCGAGAGATCCACGAGAACGCTCCGATTTTCCCATGAAAGTTCAAACCGCCTTTTCCGCACGGCGGAGGCTTCTTCGAGGCTTTCGCGAGAATGCCTCGGGTTTTCCATGAAAGTTCAAATTTTCTGCCCCGCACGGCGGAGGCCTCGGAGAGGTCTCCCTACCGGGTTCGGGCAGTCGTTAATGGGGGGGCGAAAATTGGGGTGGCGAACAGGTCCAATGGATAAAGATTTTTGTTTTTATTTGCGTCCATCCGCGATGGGCGGGTGGTTTTCCGGGGGCGGGGGTCAGTCGTGGAGGCCGCGTTTTTTGAGGTAGGCTAGGAGGAGTTCGGCGCGGTCGGTTTGGATGATGCGGGCGCCGAGGGTGTCGATGAGGTAGCCGTAGGCGCCGTCGATGTCTTCGAGGGCACTGTCGTCTTCGTGGCCGCCGGCCATGTTGTCCCAGAGGGTGTTATACCAGATGAGCGCGCGGCCTTTGAGTTCGGTTTTGAGTTTCAGGGGGAGGGGGTTGGTGTCGTGTTTGTATAAAAGCTCGAAGGCGACGGGTTTGGTGCCGGCGAGGAAGCCTTGTATTCTTTCGTAGCCGTTGTAGGCGGGGTCTTTTTTCTTGGGGTCGAGGTCAACGATGGGCATGTAGATCACTTCGTCCAGATATTGTCCGTAGAGCGCCTTGATTTCGGCGTCGGGCTTGCCGCCTTTCATGACGATTTGGCGGGCGGTGCCGGTTTTTTTGAGGAGGGCGTAAACTTCGTCGAAGTAGCGGTCGGCCTTGTCGAGGTTGATGAGGACGCGGCCTTTCACGGCGAGGAGGAGTTCCTCCAGGGTGGGGACTTTGTAGAGGTGGCGGTTTCTGGAGGTGGCGATGCCGCAGCCGTTTTTGAGGTCGAGTTTTTTGATTTCGGCGAGGGTTTTGTCGGCGACTTTGGTTTTTTTGCCGGACGCGCTTTTGATGTTGGTGGTGCGGTCGAGGGTGTCGTCGTGCATGAGGATGAGGGCGCCGTCCTTGGTGCGCTGGAGGTCCACTTCGACGATGTCCACGCCGAGTTTTATGGAGTGTTCGACGGACTGGAGCGAGTTTTCGGGGGCGTAGCGCCAGTCGCCGCGGTGGGCGACGACGAGGACATCGGGGATGTCGCGGGAGAGGAGCTTGGCGCGGAGTTGGTCAACGCGGTCGGCGGCTTGGAGGGCGGCGCCGAGCAGGAGCATCAGCGCGAGCGCGAGGAGGGTGGTCGGTGTTTTTTTCATGGTATGCTAAGTTTTGTTTTTTTGTTTTACCACGGAGACTCGGAGGGCACGGAGTTCGGCGGGAGGTTTTTTATTGGCTCGGGGTTTTTAACTGTCCACGGATTGCACGGATTTTCACAGATTATTGTTTGTGGGGGATGGGGCTTTTTTTTGGGGGGCGGTTTAATTGTGGATGGGGGGGAATGGACGGGATGGACATGAATGGACGGAATGGACGGAATGGACGGAATGAGACGGAATGGACGGAATAGGCGGGATGGGACGGAATGGGGGATGGATGGGAATGGGGGGGCTAGGGGGGCTTTTTTTTGTGGGGGGGATCGGTGTGGTGAAAGATATTGGCGGTTGGTTGCGGTGGGGGTATTTGTTTGGGGAATTGAATTTTTTAAAGAGGGGGCTTGGGGGATCCTCGGGTGGTTTTTAATCATGGGAAGCCCCGGACGGTTTAATGGGTTATATAAACTCGCGACGGTATTGTTTAGAAGAGGCGGTAGGTTTTGTTTATGTATTTGTTTAATTCGGGCTGGCCGGTGGCGGCGCAGGCGGCGGCGTCCCAGCGGACGGGTTTGTCGGTGAGGAGGGCGAGGTTGCCGAGGAGGGTGGTCTCGGTGAGGTCCACGGAGTGGTCGATGAAGTTCGAGCAGGGGGCGGGGCCTTCGCCTTTGATGGCGTTGATCCAGTCAAGGTAGATGCTGCTTTTGGCGGCGCGGGGGAGCGTCTTGGGGGGGCGGGAGGCGGCGAAGGTTTTCGCGAGGGCGCCGGGGAAGACGCGCGGGACGCCGCCGTAGGTGTCGGCGTCGTAGAGGGCGCCTTTGTCGCCGAGGTAGAGCGTGCCGTTGGCGCCGAGTTTGGTGGCGGCGTCGAGGGCGGCGGGGGCGTCGGGTTTCTTTTTGCCGTCATACCAGACGAGTTTCACGGGGGGGAGGGCGCCGCGGCGCGGGAATTCGTAGGTGATGACGGCCCATTCCGGCCAGACGCCGCCGGCGATGCCGGAGTGTTTCGCGGTGACGGTGACATCGCCGCGCAGGTTGAGGGCGTAGAAGGGGGCGTTGAGGATGTGGCAGCCCATGTCGCCGAGGGCGCCGCAGCCGTAGTCGAGGTAGCCGCGCCAGTTGAAGGGGGCGATGCCGGGGGCGTAGTCGCGGGCGGGGGCGACGCCTTGCCAGAGGTCCCATTCGAGGGTGGCGGGCAGCGGGGAGGCGGGGTCGGGGAGGGGGGCGGCCATGCCTTGGGGCCAGATGGGGCGGTTGGTCCAGCAATGGACTTCGCGGACGGGGCCGATGACGCCGGCGTCGAGCCATTCGCGGGTGATGCGGCAGCCTTCGCGGGCGGAGCCTTGGTTGCCCATCTGGGTGACGATGCCGTGTTTCGCGGCGGCGGTTTTCAGGAGGCGCGCCTCGCCGATGGTGTGGGAGAGGGGTTTTTCCACGTAAACGTGCTTGCCGCGTTCGATGGCGGCGAGGGCGGCGGGGAAGTGCATGTGGTCGGTGGTGGAGATGACGACGGCGTCGATGCGGTCGTGCATTTCGTCGAGGAGCTGGCGGTAGTCGCGGTAGCGGGGGGCGAGGGGGAAGCGGGCGAAGTTTTGGCGGGCGTGGCGGAAGTCCACGTCGCAGAGGGCGACGACATCGGCGAGGGGGGCGAGGCCGTCGATGTTGCTGTTGCCGCGTCCGCCGATGCCGACGAAGGCGAGGCGGACGCGGCGACCGGTGACGAGGTTTTTGAATTTGGGCGCGGCGGAGGTGGCGGTGCCGGTGGCGGCGCGGAGGCGGTCGAGGGGGAGCGTGGCCGCGAGCGTGGCGAGCGTGGAGGTTTGCAGGAAGCGGCGGCGGGTGAAAACGAGGCGGGAGCGGGAATGGGCGGGCATGTTCATGGGAGAGTGGTGATGGCGGGATTAATCGGGTGGAGCGGGCGGATTGGACTGATCGAATGGAGCGAGTGGATGGGACTGGGCGGGTGGAGGGCGCGGGTGGGTGGAGGGCGTGGGTGAAGGGAGGGGCTGGGTGGAGGGAGTGGGCGGAGCGAGCGGCGAGGGGGGGGCGGCGCGGTTATTTGGCGGGGTGCGGGAGGGTGAGGTCGCGCGCCCAGATGTTGCGGAAGGAGGGGCGGTCGTGGGCGTGGTTTTGCAGCGTGAGCGGGAGTTTGGCGGGGTGCTGGGTGTAGGCCAGGCGACCGCGGTGCGTGGTCGGGCCGGTGAGGATGGCGTCGTGCTGGACGAGGACGCCGTTGTGGAAGGCGGTGATGCGCGCGGGCGAGAGGAGCACACCGTCGGCGGCGAAGCGGGGGGCGATAAAAATCACGTCGTAGGTCTGCCATTCGCCGGGGGCGCGGGAGGCGTTCGCGAGGGGCGGGTGTTGTTTGTAGATGGCGGCGGCCTGGCCGTTGGCGTAGGTGGGGTTTTCGTGGGAGTCGAGGATTTGGAATTCGTAGAGGCCCATGAAGAGGAGGCCGCTGTTGCCTCGGGACTGGCCGCTTTTCGCGGGGTTGGTTTGCGTGCGAAATTCGAGGTGGATTTGCATGTCGCCGTAGGCGGTTTTCGTGCGGAGGCTGCCGGTTTTGTCAATGGGCGTGAGCACGCCGCCGGCGATTTTCCAGAGGGGGGCGGTTTCTTTGGCGTTGGTGGATTCCCAGGCGGCGAGGCTGGAGCCGTCGAAGAGGACGGTGGCGTCGGAGGGGATGCCGTTGGCGGCGGGGACGGTGACGACGGGGACGCGGGTCGTCCAGTCTTCGGTTTCGGCGGGCAGGGTGGTGGGCGGCAGGTAGGTGACGGGCGGGAGCGGCGGGCAGGGGGAAATGGCGGTGGGGGAGGCGGTGGCGGGCTTGGCGCCGCCGACGGGGGTGTAATTGGTGCTGCCACGGCGGAGGACGGCGGCGGCGGGGTCGGCGATGAGGGTGATGGTGGTGTTGTCGGGGGTTTTGAGGATGACTTTGTTGCCGGGGGCAAGGCTCCATGCACCGTATTTGTCCTTGTCGCGCCAGTTTTCCTTATAGGTGAAATCGGGGCGGAAGGTGAAGGTGGAGGTGAGTTGCTCCTTGCCGAGTTTGGCCGTCCACGGGACGCTGGTCACGAAGGGGAGGAGGGTGGGGTTGTCGGCGCGGCTTGAAGCAAGGTCAGGCCCTGCTGCCGCGGCGGCGGGCGACGGTGGCAGGGTGTCGATGAAGAGGTTGCGGTATTCGATTTTGCCGTCGGCGGCGTGGAGGCCGATGAGGCCGGAGCGGGCGAAGGCGGCGAGGGGGCGTTTGAATTTGTTGGCGGTGCCGTCGGGGTTTTTGCCGGCGGTCGTCCATTTGTCGAGGTCGGCGCGGACGAGGCGTTCGTTGTCGATATAAACGGTGATTTTTGCGCCGTCGGCGGCGAGGAGGAGCGAATACCAGCGGCCCGGCTCGATTTCGACTTGGCGCGAGGGGGCGGCGAGGTCGTAGAGGGCGCCGACGAGGGCGCGCTCGTTGCCGGTCGGGTGGTCGCCTTGCATGATTTGGACTTCGAGGGAGTTTTGCACGGAGTCCTTCGTGTCGGAGCAGCGGAAGAAGATGCCGCCGTCGGCTTTGGCTTGGGCGCGAAATTCGAGGGCGAGGTAGAAGTTTTCGCCGGCGGTTCGAGTCCAGGCGATGCCTTTGCCGGTGAAGACGCCGTCCTTGCACGACCACGCGCCGGGCTGGCTGGTGGCGGCGTTGGAGAGGTCGGCGGCGAAGAGGGGCGCGGCGGCGGGCCATTGTCTGGAGCCGGCGGGGGGCTTGAGGGCGGCGAGCGAGGCGGCGTCGTCGGTGAAGCCGGCGGGCGCGGCGTTGGCGGCGGCGGCGGCGCCAAGGGCGAGCGCAAGGGCGAGGAGGACGAGTGGTGTTTTTTTCATGATTCTATGCGGAGGAAACCAAGTTTGGCGTAATTCATCACAAAGGCGCAAAGAGCACAAGGGCTGAAGTCGGGTTTCATGGAAGGGGAGTGAGTTTCGAGTCCTTTGTGGTGAATAGATATTTTTATGGGGTTCTCGTTTTTTTGAAGGGGGCTGCCACGAGCCGCCATGAGGTGGCCTCCTTTTCATGGCGGCTTGTGGCAGGTTTTCTTCAAAAGAGCGGGAAAAGAGCGAGGCGCCTTAAATTTAATGGTTCGTTTTTATATTCGGTCAGGGCAAGGAAACGGGGGTTATGGGATGTCCACGTGCTCGCCCCAGGCGGTGAGGATGACGGGGGCGGGGAGTTTTTGCACGCGGAGCACGGTCTGCCACCAGGATTCGCGGTGGTCGATGGAGTGTCCCATTTCGTTTTCGTGGCCGGGGAGCACGAGCGCGGGGCGCACGCCTTCGACGACGAGGGGGAGGCGCGCCATCCAGCATTGCGGGAGGAAGACATCAATGCGTTGCTGCTCGTGGATTTTGAGGAGCCAGGGGAGGTCGTCGCCGCCGCCGGTCTGGTCGCCGGAGTGGAGGATGGTTTGGCCTTCGGGGGTGGTGATGGCGTAGAGGTTGTTGGGAACCTTGCCTTGGTGTCCGGGGTAGGCGCGGACGGCGAGGGGGCGCGCGAGCGCGGGGAGCGCGAGGGTGAAGTCGGCGGGCGCGGTGGCGTCGGCGGCGCGCGGGCGGACGAGGCGCGGGGCGATGTTTTCCCAGAGGCCGGGGGGCGCGACGACGGGTTTGCCGGCGTCGAGGAAGAGCCGGGCGACGCGGAGGTCGGCATGGTCGTTGTGCGGATGGGAAACAAAGAGGGCGTCGCAGCGTTCGACGATGGGGCGCATCAGCTCTTCTTTTATAAAGGGGTCTTCCTTGTCGCCGCTGATGACGTTTTTGCCGCCGCGCACGATGTCGATGGCCAGCGTCACCGAGGGTGTTTGCAGGATGAAGCCGTGATTATAAAAACGGATGACGCGCAGCGGCGCGGCGGGCCGGGGGCCGGCGAGGGTGGCGGCGACGCGCCGGGCGAGGTCCGCCATGAACGCGGTGAAGGCGGGGCCTTGGTCGAGGCGGGGGTCGTGGAGGAGGGCGTCGAGCGCGAAGAGGGCGAGCTGGCGTTCGGCGCCGGGCGTGGCGGAGGGGGGATGCGCGGCGAGGACTTGGCGGGCTTGCCCGAAGATGCGGCGCGCCTGTTCCTGGAGCATGTCGTCGGGTTTTTTCGCATAATTGAACGCGCGCTGCGGGTCGGCGGGTTGTTTCGGCGGGGGCGTGGCGGCGGTGGTGATGCCGCAGGCGAGGGCGAGGAGCAGGGGGATTATAATTTTGGATTTCATGGGGGGAGGGAGAGGGAGGGAGGGAGGGAGGTGGGAGGAGGGAGGAGGGCTGGTTTTATTGGCGGTTTAATGGTTTGTTTTTTTATCGCGTAAGCGCTGAATGGCTGAAGGTCTGAATGTCTGAATTGAAGAAGAAATGTTTTTTTGTTTTTTATTGTTT
>JAIRTK010000075.1 GCA_031254955.1 Opitutaceae bacterium | reverse complement strand
ACGCAGGCAAACCCGCCGCTCTCGCCCTCACCGCCGTCATGCGCAAAATGCTCGGCGTGCTCAACCGCCTGCTCGCTGATCCTCATTTTTCCCTTGTTCATTAACACCGCTGCTCTGTGCTTCCGTGGTGAAATCCCTCTTCCCGGCCATTCAAAAGAGCGAGATTTTAATCACTGAGGTTACGCGGAGGAGTCCTTTTGAACCCCCCAACGCAATCCGCCCAAGGTAGGGAGGCCTCTCCGAGGTCTCCGCGAAAACGCTTCGATTTTCCCATGAAAATCCCAACCGCCAGCCCCGCCCGACAGAGGCCTCGGAGAGGCCTCCCCACCGGCGCTGCCGCGCCTGCACTACGCCTGCCCGCGTAACCTCAGTTGATCAGAGATTTTAATCAGGGAGAGGTTCTTGGCCCAAATGAATCAAATTGGCTTTCCTCGCCCGCGTCTCACGCGCAAGATGCCGCGCCTATGCAACGCACCCTGATTATTTTCAAACCTGACTGCATGGAGAAGAAGCTCGCGGGCGCGGTGCTGGACCGTTTCGAACGCGCGGGCTTCACCATTCTCGGCATCAAACTGGCGCGGCTCACGCCGGAGTTGCTGCGCGAGCATTACGCGCACGTGGCGGACAGGCCGTTTTATCCGGAGCTGGAGCGGTTCATGAGTTCGCGCCCGGTCATCGTGATGGCGCTGGCGGGCCAAGGCGTGATCGGACGCGTGCGCGAGATGCTCGGGCCGACCGATGCGACGAAGGCGCCCAAGGGCACGATTCGCGGCGACTTCGGCACCGACCAGACGGTGAACGTCGTGCATGCGTCGGACAGCCCGGAAAACGCCGAAAAGGAAATCGCGCGTTTCTTCAAACCCGACGAACTGCCCGGCTGACCGCGCGCGCGGTGTCCGCGCGACCGAGCGCGGCGACCGTGTGCGACGCCCGCGCCCGGTCAGGCGTTTTCCCCGGAGAGGCGCGCGATGACGGCGGGCAGGAGGGCGTGCTCGGCGGCGTGGATTTTCCGTTCGAGCGTTTCCAGTGTATCCGCTTCCTCGATACGGACGGCGGCTTGGTCGATGATGGGGCCGCCGTCCACCTCGGCGGTGACGTAGTGGACGGTGCAGCCGGTGATTTTCACGCCGCGCCGCCAGGCTTGGCCGATGCCGTCGAGGCCGGGGAAGCTGGGCAGAAGGCTGGGGTGGAGGTTGATGATTTTGCGCGGAAACGCCTCGATGAAACGCGGCTTGAGGATGCGCATGAAGCCGGCGAGGACGACGAGGCCGGGGTCGAGGGCGCGGATGGCCTCAATGTAGCGGGTCTCGCCGGCCTCGTCGAATTTGGTCTTGAACGGACCGGGGTCGAGACAGGCCGCGGGCACGCCGAAGCGCGGCCCGAGGGCGAGGATGCCGGCGCCGGGTTTGTCGGAAAAAATCTGGACGACACAAGCCCGGCCCAGACGGTTCTGGCCGGCGGCTTCGAGGATGGCTGCGGCATTGCTGCCGCGTCCGGAACCTAGGATGACGATGCGCATAAGCTCCGCATGGAAGCAGGTAGCCGCGCGACGGGCAAAAGAATAAAGAACGCCCGTGCCTCAATCATTCTCGCGCCCTAATCGTTCTCGCGTCCTAATCGTTCTCGTTCTTCGTTCTCGTTCTCGTTCTCGAAACGTCGCGAAGGAAAGGAGAAAACGAAAATAAAAAAGAAAACGAAAAACGAAGAACGAGAATAAAAACGAAGAACGAGAACGAGAACGAAGAACGATTAAAAGGAGGAGGTAATCGACAGCGTGATTTGCTGGTTCCAGCCGGGGCCGGTCGTCACGTCAAAAATTTTATAGGACGTGGCGCGCAGGAAACGGTAGGACAGGTTTAGGAAACATTCCCCGTCCCTGTCCGTGGCGAGCATGAGGCCCGCTTCGCCTCCCGCGCTCCAAAAGGAATGGCCGCGGCTATGCCACTCTTTGACCCGATCCTGCCATTCGCCGTCTTCATAATAGGCATTCGGCTCGTATTCCTTGGCATAATCCACGCCGATGAGCAAACCGGCCACGGGGCCGGCATAAAGGTTGCAGCGGCCTCCCAACGGCTGGATATAGTTAACACCGGCAAGCAGGGGAATGATGCTGGAAAAACTGTCACGATAAAGATTCGGGCCTATCCGCCTGGACCTGTAGTTGTCGCCGACAAGCCATCCAGATTCGAGAAACGCGCCGAAATGGGGATGCTTTTCCGTCCGCAGGCCCAGCCTGATGGTCAAACCGTAATAATTGATGCACGGCGCGTCCTTGGAGTTGCAGAGCAATGACGAAACCCCCAGTTCGCCGAAGCCGATGCCATCCGCCGGGGCGGTCGCGGGATGGAACATCGCGACAAACAGCACGACGAAAAAAATGCGGCGGAAGGTCATGGCACGGCGGGAGATTGGGCTTCCCGTCGCTTATGCACGGTTCCTGGAGGACGGTCACGCGATTTTTATAATAGACGTGTTTGGAAACCTTGGTTTCGCCGTGATGCAAAATCCACGGCGCTTAAAATCATGACCGAAGGCGGGTAGGGAGGCCACTCCGAGGCCTCCGTGATAACGCCTCGATTTCCCTATGAAAGTCCAGACATCCTGCCGGCCCGGCGGAGGCCTCGGAGAGGCCTCCCTACCAGCTCCGCATAATACCCTTTGCCAATGAAAATCCCACTAAGGAAGCCGTTAAAGGTAGGGCGAGGCGTCCCACCGAGCCGCGAGCGCTTCCCACGGCTCGGCGGGACGCCTCGCCCTACCTGAAGGGGGATTTCCATTCGCAAAGGGTATAATATCACATCCGTCACGGCAAAAACCGGATTTCCGAACAAATCTAATAATACCATGAGCAAAATAAATCCGAGTTTGTAGAGGGCCGGTCTCCGCGGGTGCGCTTCAAAGTCGAGTCATCCCAAGGCATCACCCCAAGGCGCTCGCGCAAGGAGCGGCGGCGTCCCGCCGCCGGGCGAGGCGAAAGCCTCGCCCGTTTGCGAGGGACGGCACGAAAGCCCGGTGGTGTCTGGCTGCGCGAAAATTCGCGTGTGCAGGGCGCTCGCGTGGCTCGCGTCCGGCGGCGGGCCGCCGCCGCTCCTTGTGCGAGCGCCCTTCCTCATCGCTTTTGATTCCGATTGCATCTTGAAGGACATCCCGGCCTCCGCGCCGTCCGTTTTTGGCAGAAAAGAGAAGGCACGACAGGCAATCGTTCTTGTTCCCTTGCCCTTATAATCATGCTGAACCTTTTTCACATTTATCAAAATCCGGAGGTCTGCGGCAGCCTCGGCGAGGCCTACCTGCCTTGGGCGGGTTGCGTTGGATGATTCAAAAGGACTCCTCCGCGTAACCTCAGTGATTACTTCTACTTTGTTAACCGAGGTTAACGCGAGGCAGTGCGGGGCGTAGGGCACGGACGGTTCGAGTGGCGCCGACGGTTCGGGTGGCACGGGCGACTCGCCCGTG
>JAIRTK010000072.1 GCA_031254955.1 Opitutaceae bacterium | reverse complement strand
GGGTAGGAAAAAACTGGCGGAGGAGGAGGGATTCGAACCCCCGGTGAACGGATGCCCACGCCTGATTTCAAGTCAGGTGCCTTAAACCAGCTCAGCCACTCCTCCGGGAGTGTGAAATCCCGTATACTGCGCTTCTTTGCGCATAATTCAAGCCTGCGCTTCTTATTGAAGCGGCATCCGGGTGTAATAGGCCGGGTGTAATAGGAAGTGAAGTCAGGACAGGGAGGATTTAGCTCTGTATGCTCGCGATAAGGTATGATGGAGAATCGAGAGGGAATGGAATCCGGCCCGAGAGCAGCTCGAAACGATGGTAAAGCAACTGGCTTCACTTTCCGTTACACTCTCGTGTCGGGGACGCCCTCTTCGTTTGAGCAAATCCCACAAGGATTCGCCCTGTTCCTCAAGCGTCTGCCCTCGGACACGGTGGTCATTTGCGAGGCCACCGGCGGTTACGAACGCACGCTGGTCGCCGCGCATCATGCCGCGAACATCCCGGTTGCCGTCGTCATACCGCGCCTGGTGCGTTACCCTGCGAAGTCCATCAAGCTGCTCGCGAAAAACGACCCGATTGACGCGCGGTTGTTCTCGCGTTTCGGCCAGGCCCATGCGGACACCCTGCGCCTCACGCAACCCAGGCTTCTCGCTTCGCTCGAAACTCCCGGCCCGTTCCTGACGAAAGAGAAAGATAAAGCATAAAGAGGAAAGAGGGAGTGGCACCATTTTGAATCACACCCTTAACAAAGGAGAGCTAAAAATGAGTTCGCCCAGTGCCCGTGATTCCGGTGTGCTTGTCCTCCGTGTCCCCTTCCGAGTTTTTCAAATCGCAAATCCGCACGGTGCGCGACTGGCCCAAGGCCGGCGTGAATTTCCGTGATGTCACCACGTTCTTCCACAACCCGCGGGCCTTCCGCATGGCCATCGACGTTTTTGCCTCGGACTGCGAGCGGCGGCCCGTGGACATCATCGCCGCCGTCGATGCGCGCGGCTTCGCGCTCGGCGGCGCGCTCGCCTGCCACCTCGGCAAGCCCTTCGTGCTCGTCCGCAAAAAAGGCAAGCTCCCCTACAAGACCATCTCCCAAAGCTACCAGCTCGAATACGGCACCGCCGCCGTCGAGATTCATCAGGACGCCTGCAAGCCCGGCGACCGCATCCTCATCGTGGACGACCTCATCGCCACCGGCGGCACGCTTCTCGCCGCCGCGAGCCTTTTCCACGAACTTCAGGGCAACGTCATCGGCGTCGCCGCGCTTATCGACCTCGTCGAGCTGGGCGGCTCGCAAAAACTCCGCGCCGCCGGGCTGCATGTCCACGCCCTCTGCGAATTCACCGAGGACGAATGAGCGAAAACGAACCATTATTTTTAACAGAAGGAAACAAAGGGAACGAAGAAGACCCTGATCATAAAATGTATGTCAGGCCTGTCGCTTCGCTCGAAACTTCGCTCCCTTCGTTTCCTTCTGTTCAATAAAAACGAACCCTTAAATCAGCCTCGGCGACACGGAGACTTGAAAGAGCTTTTTTAATAAAACCTCCCTCCGAACTCCGTGTTCTCCGTGCCACCGTGGTTAATAAAAACAAATGAGAAACCCCGCGCTCACCATCTGGTGCAACGGACGCTTCGCCGCCGCCGCCGCGCGCCGCCTCGCCGAAGGCACGCGCCGCCATCGCCTCGTCTGGAGCGCCGCGCCCACCGCCAGCATCCTAGAGGAAGGCAGGCCCGATCCCGCGTTTGAGGCCGCCGACATCGCGTTCGGCCAGCCCAACGCCGCCCAATGCGTATCCAGTAAAAAACTACGCTGGATGGAAGTCACCACGGCGGGCTACACGCGCTACGACCGCCCGGAGTTTTTCGACGCGCTCCGCGCGCGCGGCTGCGTGTTCACCAACGCCTCCGCGGTCTTCGCCGAGCCTTGCGCCCAGCACGCGCTCGCCATGATGCTCGCCTTTGGCCGCCAGCTTCTCCCCGCGCATCGCGACCAGCTCGCCGACCAGTCCTGGCGGTTCGCGGAACGCCGCCGCGACTCGCGACTCCTCAACGGCGAGACCGTGCTCATGCTCGGGTTTGGCGCCATCGGGCGGCGGCTGGCCGCGCTCCTCGCGCCTTTCGGCATGAACCTTTTCGCCGTGCGCCGCCGCCGCCACAGCGAGCGTGGCGTGCACATCATCCCCGAGGAAAAAGTCAGCTCCGCCCTCGCCGCCGCCGACCACATCATCAATATCCTGCCGGAAAACGACGGCACGCGAAACTACGTCAACGCCCGCCGCCTCGGCTGGTGCAAGCCCGGAGCGAAATTCTACAACATCGGACGCGGCACGACCGTTGACCAGGACGCCCTTGCCGGGCAACTCCGCTCCGGACGCCTTGGCGCCGCCTACCTCGACGTGACCGACCCCGAGCCGCTGCCGCCCTCGCATCCGCTCTGGACGACCCCGAACTGTTACATCACTCCGCACACCGCCGGCGGACGCATCGACCAGGACGACGCGCTCGTCCGCCATTTTTTGCAAAACCTCGCCGCCTTCGAAAACGACGGCGACATGACGGACCGGGTGGCGTGAGTCGTTCCGTGACGCGAGATGACTCGTGGCGTGAAAAAAGCGCGGGCCTGGCGGGCTGCCGCTGTCGTTCGAGACCTGTCCGCGAGCGGCGAGGCCGGTCCCGCCATTGAGTTCGCCTTGGCTAACTGAGGTCGCACGGACGGCCCGCTGGAAGGGTTGCGCCACGGGGCGCGTGCGCAGTTTGACTGGCGGGGAAGGCGGGGGTTGCGGGGAGGCGCGGGTTCGTCATCCGCTCAAGGTTCGAGCTTGAGCCGTTTTCTTGGCTTTTGCGGCTCTTTGGCGTGCGGGGGCATGGCGGGTTTGGGCGGGTTTCGCGCGTTCCCTCGCGCTTTTCCGGGAAAAGGAATCCGCGGCGGTCTTGTCAATATATTGCGATTTTTTCAGCGCCGGCTCAGTTCAATTTGCCAGTCTGCCCCGAGCGGCCAATCTTTTCTGCATGGCCCTGCAAGTACGCGTGCACCCCGAAGGCGTGGAATTTCATTTTCCCGGACGCGGCTATTATATTCCGCCCGCCCGCCGGCGGGGGGAGCGCGGGTTTGGCTTGGCGCGCAGTGTCCCGCGTCTTGACGCAACGGCGGGGCGCAGGCCGGTTTTCCAAGAAACCCGGCGTTATCATAAAGGTTGCTCGCACTCGCGAGAAGCCGGGGCCGCCGGCCTTGTCCCTCATTGACGCCTCCAATATCCGGCCTCCCCGTTTAACACCGTCCCGAGAGGACGAAAGCATTCATTGAAAGGAACCCCTGTCATGTCGAAAAAAGCCATCCGGCCCTCGTTGAAGAATCCGTTTGAGACCGTGGAGAAGGTGGAGTTTACCATTCCCGGAGAGATTGCCCGCGCGACCGGCGCCTATGAGGAGGCGATGAAGGAGGGCTACGACCTCGTCCACCGTCCGGTGAAGTCGGTCGGCAGGGAGCAGATCGCCAAGCAGCATTTCAAGAACCGGATGACCGTGTGGGAGCGCATCCGCGTCCTGACCGACAAGGACCCCAATATCTCTTTCCAAAACTGGGGGAAAAACCTGGACGGGGCATCGCTCGTCACCGGCATTCTGGACATCGATGGCCGCGATGTCGCGCTCTACGGGCACGATTTCACGGTGCGGGCGGGTTCCATCGACGCGACGAACGGCTCGAAGCTGGCCAAGCTTTTCATCATGGCGGGCGAGAAAAAGATTCCGCTTATCGGCATGAACGACAGCGCGGGCGCGTTTGTCCCGGCCGGGGTGGGCGGGCTTGACGGCTATGCCGAGGCGTTCACCGCCTTGCGAAAAATCAGCGGCGTCGTGCCGAGCATCATGTGCATGTTCGGGTTTAACGCCGGCGGGGGCAGCTACCTGCCGCGGCAGGGCAGTTTCCTGATCCAGCCGAACGGCACTTTTTTCGGTCTGACCGGCTCGGGGGTGGTCAAGTCCGTGCTCGGCGAGGACATCACTCCCGACGAGCTTGGGGGGCCGCTGGTGCACCGGGCCTCGGGCGTCGTTGACCTGACGGCTGAAGACGAGGTCTCGGCGTTGCGTCTGGCCACGCAGCTTCTTTCCTACCTGCCGGACCACAACAGCGTGCTGGCGCCCTACCGGCCCACCAGCGACCCGCTGGACCGGAAGACTTGGGAAATCAACACGCTGCTGAAAAAGGCGTTCAACTCGCCCACGGGCTTCAACACGCCCTTCGATGTGTCCATTATCATACAACGCATCTGCGACCACGGCGATTACTTCGCCATCCAGCACATGCGCGCGAAGGAGGTGGTCACGGCCTTCGGGCGGCTGGGCGGCAACGTCGTCGGGTTTGTCGCCAACAACTCGGCGGTGGCCTCCGGCCAGATCGACTGCGACGCCGCTTATAAAATCGCGCGGTTTGTCCGTTTCTGCAATCTATACAACATCCCGCTCATTTTTATGGAGGACACCACCGGCTTCCGCCCCGGGCGCGAGCAGGAGGCGCGCGGCATCGTGCAGGCGGGCCGCGCCATGCTCGACGCCATCGTGGACGTGAGGACTCCGCGAATCCTGCTCATCCTGCGCAATGCCTTCGGCGGCGCGTATGCCTCGTATAACAACTACGCCACCGGCGCGGACCTGGTGCTGGCGCTGCCCACGGCGCGCCTCGCCGTCATGGGGCCGGCTGGCAAGGAGTTTGTTTACAAGGAGGACATGAGAAAAATCCGCCTCGCCGCGACGGAGCGCGCGAAAAGCGGCGCCAAGGCGCGCGTCGAGTCGGGCATGGCGGAGGAGGCGGCGGGGAAGGACGCGCGGCAGGAGGCCGCCGACTGGCTGAAGGCCCGCGAGGCGGAACTGGGCCAGCGTTATGAGAAGGAGCTGATGAATCCGAAGGAGGGCCTGAGCCTCGGCTCAATCTCGAAAATAGTAATGCCGACCGACCTCCGCAAAGTGCTCGGGGAAAACCTCGACTTCCTGCTCCGCCACTACACCCCGTCGCCGATGGGCGGCGTGCAGCGCGAGTTCCATTGACGCGGGCCGCGCGCGCCGGGTTTGGATTTTCGAAAATCAGTTTTGAAACCGCGAAGACCGCGAAGACCGCGAAGACAATAATAAAATAATATAATCAGGAATAATTAAAGGACACTTTGGAAAATCAGCCCTCCGCATGGCTCAAGCCGGGGAGGCCTCCCTGCCGCCTTCGGCTATGTTGCCAAACGCTCATAAATCGTATAAATTTCTAAACAGAAGCCCCCCGTCATGGAAACCCAAACCGATTATCATACAAAAAACCCGCTGACCCGCAGGGACCGCCGGCTCTCCCAATCACCGTCCGCCTGGGTCAGGTCGTTTTCGTGCGAGGATTTGAAACCGCTTATAGTCTGCCGCGGCCCGGTGAGAAAGGAGGCGATGGATGTCTATGAAGAGATGGGCATGAGGCACTTCGGCATCCTGCTCTCCGAGAAGGACTCGATCGGGTTCACCCACGCGCTGGCGCCCGAGCTGAGACAGTTCACCGATCCGAACCGCGTGCATCTCGTGCCCGATTACACGGGCGCCTCGAAGGAGGAGCGGGTGGAGCGCATCCACCAGATCATCGGCATGGCCAGGGACAATGGCTACGACTCGATCTTCGCGGGCTACGGATTCATGGCCGAGGACGAGGAGTTTGTGTCGGAGATCGAGAAGGCGGGCCTCCGCTTCATCGGCCCGTGCGCCGGCACCCAGGCGAGGGCCGGCAAAAAGGACGAGGCCAAGCGCACCGCGCTGGGCGTGAACGTGAGCGTCACGCCGGGCGTGGACAACGTGGCCGCCAGGACGCTTTGCAAAAAATATCCCGGACGGGAAAAACTCCTGTCCGTGGTCAACAAGGCATCGCTTGAATGCGACCCGTCCGTCTTGAATAAAAAAGACCTGCCGCTGGAGACGCTGGCCGGGCACATCCTCGCCGCGTCTTATATAAAAGGAGTGGACCTGTTCTCGGTGGACGAGCTTGCCGGGCAGGTGCGGCACGAGGTGGCCGAAATGCTGCGAACACATCCCCGCTGCCGCGTCCGCCTGAAGGCGATCGGCGGCGGCGGCGGGAAAGGGCAGCGCATCCTCGGGCAGGAGTTGCTGAAGGTGGAAAAAGCGGACGAAAAAATGATCATGCAGGCGGCGTCCGCCGCGCCGGGCCTGGTCAGGGAGATTTTGCATGAAGTCAAGGCCACCGGGGCGGGAGACAACAAGAATATCATCATTGAGTTGAATATAGAGCAGACCCGCCACAATGAAATCCAGCTCGTCGGCAACGGGAAATGGTGCGTGGCGCTCGGCGGGCGCGATTGCTCGCTGCAAATGCACGAGCAAAAGCTGCTGGAGATTTCGATCACGCAGGAGGGGTTGAACGCCGCCATGGAAAAAGCGCTGGCCGGCGGGCGCCTGGTCGAGGCCGGGGTGCTCGAAACCGATCTCGTCGTGCTGCGGAAAATGGAGGCGGAGGCGGAGCGCTTCGGACTGGCCGTGGGGCTTGACTCGGTCTCGACCTTCGAGTGCATCGTCGAGCGCGACCGGCATTATTTCATGGAGATGAACACGCGCATCCAGGTCGAGCACCGCGTCACCGAACTTTGTTACAGCCTGAAATTCACCAATCCCGACAACCCGAGGGAGTTCTTCGTGGTGGAATCGCTGGTGGAGGCGATGGCCCTGATCGCGCGGCACAAGACGCGCCTGCCCCGGCCCGAGCGGATCGTGCGCTTCAACGCGGCGGCGGAGGCGCGGCTCAACGCCACCGACGCATCGCTCTCGCCGCACGCGGGCGGCGTGATTCATTACTGGTCGCCGCCGGTCGAGGACGAGGTGCGCGACGACCAAGGCATCAGCCAGCGCAACCCCGACACCGGCCAGTTCATGAAATACCGCGTGGCGGGCGCCTACGACTCCAACATCGCGCTCCTGCTCACCAAGGGCGGCGACCGCCTGGAAAGCTTCGAGCGGTTGAGCGAAGTGATTCGCGGCACGATCCTGCAAGGCAGCGAACTGGCGACCAACCTGGAGTTCCATTTCGGCCTGGTGAGCTGGTTCCTGGGCAACAACAACCCGGTCATGGCCAAGCCCACGACACGTTTTGTCGTCCCCTACCTGACGCTGGTCGGCACCCTCAAGGAGGAGGCCGGGAAAATCGACCCGGCGCTGGCCTTTTATGAAATGAAAAAGCACTACGCGCGGCGCATGGCCGCGGAGTTTCCCGACGAACCGCGCGCCGCCGAAACGATGTCCGCCATCCTGGACCGCAAAGGCACGCTGGTGCTCCGCCCGATGGAACGACTGCTCCGCGACCCGCACCTGCTCTCGGGCTGGCTTTCCACGCATTTCAAAAACTTCCGCCTGGACGAGCACGGCAAGGTCGTCTGGATCCGCAATCCCGTGGGCGTCCTGCATGAAACCTATCAATACCTGCACATGGCCTACCATCCCCGCAAACCCGCTGCCGAGGTAATCTGGAGCCACGACCACGAACTGCTGGAGGAGGCGCGCGGTTTTTATAAATCGCTCCGGGAAAAATTCGGGCTGGAAAAAGAGGAGTATTTCAAACTGTTCGACATCCTGAAGGAGGAGACGCCCCAAGGCGGGCTTGACGCCGGGACCTGGGACGCCTGCCGGGGCGCGCATTTCGGCTATGAAGCCGGCCTGGAACTGCTGGGCATCTTGTTCCTCGTCGGCATCAACACGCGATTCTGGGAGCTTCGCGTGGAGGACAACCTGGAGATCACCATACCGGACTATCTTAACGATCCGGCTTTGCAGGCCCGCATGAAAAAAGTCCTCGCCCCGCCGCCCGTCACCCGGGCGGATGCGATTCCTGCCGTTTCCAGCGGCATGTATTATTCGCAAGAGGCGCCCGGCCTGCCGCCCTTCGTGACCGAGGGGATGCATTTTGATAAAGGGCAGACGCTCTATATCATCGAGGTCATGAAAATGTTCAACCGGGTGGCCGCGCCGTTTTCGGGCACCATCGACAGGATTCTCATGCGCGGCGGCGACGGGACCATCGTGCACAAAGGCCAGCCGCTTTTCGAGGTCACGCCCGACGAGAAATTCGTCGAGCAGGACGCCGGGGCGCTCGAAAAGGAGCGGCGGGAGCGAACCCTGTATTATCTGGGCACGGTTTTATAAAGCAAAGCCGCCGCGAGCACGATGCAGGGGAGGAGCCGGCCACCCAAAAGGAGGCCTCGGGGCGCGCGCAAAAAAACGGCGGCGGGCTTTGCGAAATTCGCCGCGTCGCGAAATGGCGGTTCTTTTATTCGCTTCAGGTTCAATACCTCGAAGCTTGCTTCGTTTTTCAGAGCAACGGAATCCGGTGCCGGAGTCTTCAAAACCTCGGGGCGTGCCCCGAGGTTCTTTATTGACTGAGGTTGCGCGCCGCCATCGTAGCGCAGGTTGCCAGGCGTCTCGCTTCGCCCGAAACCCAACCTGCCAAGCACGCAACGCGTGCGTGGCATGAAGCAGACTTGGAAGTCTGCGCTACGAATAAGGCAGCGCGTGACAGCAGTTATTGCGTTGAAGTTACGCGAGCTGGCGGATTTCGGGTAGGGGCGGTCTCGACGAGACCGCCCCTACCCCGAAGACAAAATTTCGTCGGGAAAGGGTATTATTCTTTATCTTTATCTTTCTTCAGGAACGGGCAGGAGGAAAGAGAAAGATAAAGAGAAAGAATAAAGAGGAAAGATTCCGGCGGTGATGCCACTTGGAATGGCGCCCTTACTGCGCGGGGCCGCCCTGCGCCTTGCGTTCCGCGGCGGCGTGGGCGGCGGAAACGTGGACGTATTTTTCGGCCCAGCCGCGCAGTTTTTTCTGTTCCTCCTCGCCGAGCCGGCGGACGACCTTGGCGGGGGCGCCGAGCACCAGGGAGCCGGGCGGAATCACCGTGCGCGGCGTCACCACCGCGCCCGCGCCGACGATGCTGCGCGCACCGACGCGCGCGCAGTCGAGCACGGTCGCGCCCATGCCGATGAGGCATTCGTCCTCGATGGCGCAGGCATGGATGATGGCGGCGTGGCCGACCGTCACCCAGTCGCCGATGATGGCGTCGAGGTCGTCGGCAAGATGGACGACGCAGTTGTCTTGGATGTTGGAGCCTTCGCCGAGCACGATGCGCGCGATGTCGCCGCGCAGCACCGCGCCGTAGAACACGCTGGATTTCGGCCCAAGCGTGACATCGCCGACGACGGTCGCGTTGGCGGCGACCCAGTTGGCGCGGGCGGTGTCGGGCGTTTTGGCAAGATGGGCGGCGAGACGTTCCTGGACGGTCATGGCGTCGCGGACTATCGCGCCGCGCCGTGGCGTTGACAACGCCGGACTTGCCGTGCGCGTCAAAAGGTTTTTTCGGAGCGTCATGAGGCTCGGGGAGCGTCATGAGTTTTTGGGGAACGCACGCGTCTCGCGTGCGGGTTTTGGCGTCCCACCAAAACCGGTTGCCCGGCGGGGCGCCGGGCAAGACATGCGGGACGCGTGTGCTCCCCGGAAGGATGTCAGAAGTTCTCCGGAAGGGTTCCGGAAGTTCTCCGGGAGGGTGCCGGAGGGTTGTCGGCAGTTTGTGCGCTCCGTTTTGGTTTTCCGTGGATGGCCATGCCGAAAAAAAGCCGCGCCTGTGCGGGCGCGGCTTGGATGGGATTGTTTGAAGGGCGCGATGCGAAGGCCGGCTCAGTTGGATTCAGCCGCGGCTTTGAGGGATTGTTCCATGTAGTAGTGCGGCGCGCGTTTGTAGTCGCTCGGTTGCCCGGCGCTGACGGGCAGTGTGCGGCGGCTGGCCGCGGATGCGGCGGCGACGGTGGTCTCCTGCGCGCGGCTGGCTTCGATTTCCTGCTGCCGCTTGAGCGCGGCGAGGCGGGCGGCTTCGCGGTCCGCGGCGGCGGCTTTCTCTTGCTCAAGCGCGGCGATCCGGGCGAGCGCCTCCTTGCGGGAGCGTTCGGCGGCGAGCGCGGCTTTTTCGCGTTCTTCGGCCTGGCGACGGGCTTCGCCGACGGCGGCTTCTTTTTCACGGGTGGCGGCTTCGCGCGCGGCGCGGGCGCGGGTGGCCTCGGCCTCGGCGGTCTTGCGGGCGACCTCGGCCTGGGCTTGCTCGGAACGGAGGCGGGCGATCTCGGCGGCGGCGTCGGCGGCTTCGCGGCGTGCCTTTTCTTGCGCGAGGCGGGCGGCCTCGGCTTCGGCGGCGGCTTTTTTGCGAAGTTCTTCGGCCTGCCGGGTAAGCTCGGCTTGTTCCTGCCGGGCGCGTTCCTCGGCGCGTTCGCGCTCGAGGTTGGATTGATAGCTTTTGTAGCCAAAAAAGGCGCCGACCAAGAGCGCGATGACTGCCAAGACAATAAGTAGTGTGCGGTTCATGGTATTGAAACAGACCTTTGGTTGGGGAGTTGGTTCAAGTTGAAATCTGCGACTCCGGGACTTGCCGCGTTCGCCGCAGAGTAAGGCAATGCGAAAATGAGCGTCTTTGCGAGCGATTTTTCATGATTTATCAACATGCGGTGAAGAACGCAGGCGAGGAGCACGTCGCCCGAGCCGGTGGGGGAAATCTCGCGCACTGGCGGCGGGAGGAGGCTCGCGGGCGGCGCGTCCCCGGCGTCGGCAAACCAGACTTCGCGGGGGCCGTCGCTGATGATCCAGCGGCGCACGGCGGGATGGCGGCGGCGCGTCCGCGCGAGGAGTTCGGCGGTGGGGCGCGCGGCGGCGGCGGGGCCGCCGCCGGCAAGCTGGATGAGTTCGTCGCGGTTGATTTTGATCAGGCCGGCGGGTTGTGCCACGGCCCACGCGAGCGGCGGGCCGTAGGCATCGACAAACAATCGGCCCGCCCCGGCCCAGCGCGCCAGCGCGGCGCGCAAAATCGCGCCGCCGGCGGCATCCCAGCCTGGGAAGCTGCCGCAGAGCGCGAGGGCGGTTTGCGCGTCGGGGAGCCGTGCGTCGAGCCACGCGGCGCAGGCGGCGAGCGCCCCGGCGTCGGGCGCGGCATCGGGGCCGAGAAAGGTCGTCTCGGGCTGGCCGGGCGCGCGGATGACGGCGCCGGTGCGCGTGGCGGCGTCCGTCCGGAAAATGTGGTGGCCGATGCCGTTTTCGCGCAGCCACGCGGCGCATTCGTCGCCGGGCGCGCCGCCGGCGAAGCAGAGCGCGGTCGTGGGCGCGCCGAGGCGTGTCAGCATTTTGGATACATTGACGCCCTTGCCGCCGACTTGGAATGAGGCGCGTCGGGCGCGTTGGGTCCTGCCGGGCCGCCATGCGTCAAACTCCAGCGTGCGTTCGGCCAGAAGGTTTCCGGTGAGGGTGAGGATCATGATGGGGGAAGTGGATGGGGGAAATGCAAGAGTGGAGGAAGCAAGAGCCGACAAGCGGCGCATGGCAAGCAACAGCGGCAGCGCGCGCCGACAGGGTGTCCGTTCAAACTAAGGCGCCGCCGCCCGCTTTCCTTGTTCTTCGTTTTCGTTCTCTTTCTCTTTCCTCGTTCTTCTTTCTTCGTTCTTCTTTCCTCTTTATCTTTTTCTTTCCTTTCTGGGAGGCACCGCCTGGGGAGAAAGAGAAAGAGGAAAGAGAACGATAATGATAAAGAGGAAAGAAAAAAGGGCGCTTTGAAAAATGGCCGGAGGCGGTAGGGAGGCCTCTCCGAGGCCTCCGCGAGAACGCTTCGATTTTCTTATGAACTGATGTTACGCGGCCCCCGTCCAGCGGCCCGGCGAGGCCTGTTTTGGGAGTGCGGCGAGCTCTCGCCGCTTTTGACGGCGCGACCTGTCGCGCCGCCCCGCCGCCCAAGGATAGCCCAAGGG
>JAIRTK010000539.1 GCA_031254955.1 Opitutaceae bacterium | reverse complement strand
GCTCCTTGCACGGATGCGGCATCCTTTGGGCTTCCGGATCGACTTTTGACGCACATTCGGTGACAAAAAGCCCGGGTTCCCGCTAGTTCCGATGTCAGGAACCGTTAAAAAAGCTCATGTGGGGAGACACAGAGGGCGCGGAGGGCGCTTCAAAGTGAGGCCTTGTGTCCGTCCGCTTTCCGCTTTCTCTTTATTCTTTATTCTTTATTCTTTATCTTTATCTTCACCTCTTCCAACGGCACCGCCCGGAGGAGAAAGAATAAAGAATAAAGAATAAAGAGAAGGAGAAGGAGAAAGAGGAGGAAAAGAGAAAGGGGATGTGTCCTCGGCTTGAAGAGCATTTCCGAGGTGTGCAGGCGCGGAGAAGGAAAACCTCCGCGTCTCCGCATGAGCCATGATTTTTATCCGCCTCCGCGTGAAAGCCAGCCGCTCAAAATAGCAGGGAACTCCAAGCTCCGCGTTTTGGCGCGAGCCATGCGTCCCGCAAACGGCCCAAGCCGTCCCAGACCGGGTGCGCGCGCATCGTCAAACCGAGCGCGATTCCTACAAAAAGCCCCCCCCTTGCCCGCCGCGTTTTAGCGTGAAGCCGGGGTTTCCACGCCATCCTTGGCATGGAGTATTTGTTGTTTTTTGCTTTCGGGAGACCGGGCGTCCCATTTGGCCATGTAGTCTCTTCGCATTTGCGATATATTATTGGCATGATCCTCATACCATTTGCGTCCGCTATCGAGCAATTCCACGAAATGCGTGCTCTTGACCCAATTCGCGAATTGAGGGTCGGTCAGGTTGTATTTTTCCGCCGGGTCGTTGTGAATCGGTATCAATGAGAATCGCGCCTTCCACACGCCCGGGCGCGCGGACACCAGCACATAATATGTTTTTCCCGCCTCGACATTCGCGGCCATGAAATCCGCGTTTTCGGCCACGACCATGAAAAGATGTTCGCCCGCCGGCACGTGGTGGGCGAGCTTGGTCTTGGCCGACACGATGCCCAGAAATTCCTGCGCGTCTCCGCGCACTTCATACAGGGATGATTGGATGGCGCCCCCAAACGAGGAGGGTCGCATGAAAACAATCTGTGCCTGCTTGTCGGGGATGGGTGGATGGATGTTCGACGCGGTGCGTGTCATGTGCTGGCTCGCGCATCCTGAAAACAGGCAGGCGATTCCGCCAAAAAGAATGGCGCCCATGATGGCGCGAAAAGAGGTGTCGGAGGGATTGCGTGATTTCATAAGCATGGGGAAGGGAGGAAACGTTGAAACAGATGGTAAACGAATAATCTCCATCATGATTTCGCGGCCAAAGCAAACCTCGAATTGCAGTCGGCGCGGCGAAGGATGCGTTTCAAAGTGCGGCCCTGCGCCCATCCCCTTTCCGTTTTGTCTTTTTTCTTTCTTCTTTCTCTTTCTCTCCCCCCAGCGGCAACGCTCGGAGGCGAAAAGAGGGCATCGACATTCCTATCTGAGCGGCTCGACGGCGAGCCACCTCGACGGCGGGCAGCCTTGTCCGCCGGCACAGGCATGAATGCCAGCGCTCCTTTTCAAATCGAGGTGCGCGGACCGGTGGCTGCCGTGTCCCATTAGTTATTCAATAACCGGAAAACGCGCCGCCAGCCAAGGCAGGCGCAAACGCCCATCGCGCCTGCGCCCGCCCGTCGCACCCAGCCCGCGCCCGCCGCGTCCCCCACAAACGCCGCCCTTCTCCTCCCTCCGCCGCCGCGCCCCTCCTCCGCCTCCGCCCCACCCGCGCTTCCTCCCGCGCCGCCGCGCCGCGCGAAAATTCCTTGCCCGCCGCGCGGGCCGCCGCACAGTCCGCATCTTTTCGTCCCGCGTTTTCCGCTCCGTTTTCCATTCCATCTTCCAAAATCCATCTCCCAAAATTCATCTCCCAGAAATTCATCTCCCGAAATCCGCCTCCAGAAATCCACCTCCCAAAATCCACCTCCCGCATTTCCCATGACGCCCAATCCCGACCACGTCCTTCGCATCACCCAAGAACTCGGCCTGAAAGTCCACCAAGTCGCGACCACCGCGCAACTGCTCGCCGAGGGCGCCACCGTGCCCTTCATCGCCCGCTACCGCAAAGAGGCCACCGGCGAGCTTGACGAAGTCCAGATCACCGCCATCCGCGACCGCGCCGAACAACTCGCCGCCCTCGACGACCGCCGCGCCTCCATCACCGCCTCGCTCAAAGAACGCAACCTCCTCACCGACGACCTCGCCCGGAAAATCGCCGCCGCCGAAACCCTCCACGCCCTCGAAGACCTCTATCTCCCCTTCCGCCCGAAAAAACGCACCCGCGCCACCATCGCCCGCGAAAAAGGCCTCGAACCCCTCGCCACCCTCATCCTCGCGCAAGCCCCCGCCACCGACCCCGCCGCCGAAGCCGCCGCGTATGTGCATCATGAATACACACCCGACGACGGCAAAAACACCCCGCAAAAAATCGCCTCCGCCGACGAAGCCCTCGCCGGCGCGCGCGACATCATCGCCGAACACGTCAGCGACGACGCGCCCACCCGCGCGAAACTCCGCGCCCTCTACCAAAACACCGCCACCATCTCCACGAAAGTCATCAACGGCAAAGAAACCGAAGGCGCGAAGTTCAAAGATTACTTCGAGTGGAGCGAACCCCTCGCCAAGGCCCCCAGCCACCGCGTCCTCGCCATGCGCCGCGGCGAAAAAGAACTCGTCCTCATGATGCGCATCACCGTGGACGAAACCGCCGCCCTCGCCGAAATCGAACCGCTGCACCTCAAACCCGCCGCCCAAAGGAGCGCGGGCATTCCTGCCCGCGAAATCGCGGACAAGAATGCCCGCGCCCCCGCCCCCCCCACCGACGAAAACACCTGCGCGCACCACATCCGCCTCGCCGTCGCCGACGCCTGCAAACGCCTCCTCTCCCCCGCGCTGGAAACCGAAATGCGCCTCGAAACCAAAAAACGCGCCGACGAAACCGCGATCAAAGTCTTCGCCGAAAACCTCCGCGAACTCCTCCTCGCCCCCCCCCTCGGCCAGAAAAACACCCTCGCCATCGACCCCGGCTTCCGCACCGGCTGCAAAATCGTCATCCTCGACCGCCAAGGCAAACTCCTCCACAACGATGTCGTTTACCCCGACCAAAGCGCCTCCCGCTCCGACGAAGCCCGCGAAAAAATCACCGGCTTTGTCAACTACTTCAAAATCGAAGCCATCGCCATCGGCAACGGCACCGCCGGACGCGAAACCGAAACCTTCATCCGCTCCCTCGACCTCCCCAAAACGCTCCCCATCGTCATGGTCAACGAATCCGGCGCCTCCATCTACTCCGCCAGCGAAGTCGCCCGCGAAGAATTCCCCGACCACGACATCACCGTGCGCGGCGCCGTCTCCATCGGACGCCGCCTCATGGACCCGCTCGCCGAACTCGTGAAACTCGACCCGAAATCCATCGGCGTCGGCCAATACCAACACGACGTCGACCAAAACGCGCTCAAACGCTCCCTCGACGACACCGTCATCTCCTCCGTCAACGCCGTCGGCGTCGAAGTCAACACCGCCTCCAGACAACTCCTCTCCTACGTCTCCGGCCTGAACACCGGCATCGCCGCCAACATCATCGCCCACCGCGACGAAAACGGCCCCTTCAAAACCCGCGCCGAACTCCTCGGCGTCCCCCGCCTCGGCCCCAAAGCCTACGAACAAGCCGCCGGCTTCCTCCGCATCCGCGACGCCGAAAACCCGCTCGACGCCTCCGCCGTCCACCCCGAATCCTACACCATCGTGGAAAAAATGGCCGCCGACCTCGGCCTCACGCTCGCCGACCTCGTGCGCGACGAAAAAGCGCGCCGGAAAATCAACCCCGAAACCTACGTCACCGACACCATCGGCCTGCCCACGCTCAACGACATCCTCGCCGAACTCGCCAAGCCCGGACGCGACCCGCGCCGGAAATTCGACGCCTTTGCCTTTGCCGACGGCGTGAACAAACCCGAGGACCTGAAACCCGGCATGAAACTCCCCGGCATCGTGACCAACGTCACCGCCTTCGGCGCCTTTGTCGACATCGGCGTGCACCAAGACGGCCTCGTCCACATCAGCCAACTCGCGGACACCTTTGTGAAAGACCCCGCCGACATCGTGAAAGTATCCCAACGCGTCACCGTGACCGTGACCGAAATCGATCTTGCGCGCGGCCGCATCGCCCTCTCCATGCGCGGCAAACCCGAACTCGGCGCCAGAACCGGCCCCCGCGCCGCTCCCGGCGCGGGCGGATTCCGCGGCGCCCAACGCCCCGGAGGAACCCACCTTGGCGCCCCCGCCCCGCGCCGCGATTCCGGCCAAAGCCTCGGCGGCGACTGGTTCACCGCCGCGCTCAACAAGAAAAAATGACCCCGGCTTCCCACGGCCTCGGTTTTGGTCCCCGCGAACTTGGCCTCGCTCAACAAGAAAAAATAATACCAGTTCCGAAGCATTTTTAGACTTTAGGCAGCCTAGGTAGGGCGAGGCGTCCCGCCGAGCCGTTGCCACCCCTCGGCTCGGCGGGACTGTATAGTCCCGGGTCAAGGGTGACACATGTCCCGCTATGAGGGTGACACTTTTTTTTGAGAGGATTTTCAGGAGACAGGAGGGCATAAGGGGTGGTAGAG
>JAIRTK010000442.1 GCA_031254955.1 Opitutaceae bacterium | reverse complement strand
CGTTGGTGAGGGCAATGGGCGTGAGCGCTATGTTGGAGGGATACGCCTGAATGCCGTAGCCAGTGGCGCTGGCGGAGCGGATGGTGCCGCTGTTGGTGATGGTGCTGCCGGCGGCGGTGGTCGCGCTGAGATTGATGCCGTGGCTGCCGTTGCCTTGGATGAGGCCGGTGTTGGTGCCGGTGAGTTTGCCGGCGGACAGGAGGCCGACACCGTTGGTGGCGGCGGCGGTGATGGCGCCGGCGTTAAAAAACGTGCCGCCGCCAGTGTCGAGATACACGCCATGGCCGTTGCCCGCGATGAGGCCGGAGGTGCTGTTGGTCACGGTGATGGCGGCGTCCGCGCTGGCGGTGATGCCGCGTCCGCTGGCATGGGTGACGGAGCGGATGGTGCCGGTGTTGACGACGGTGCTGCCGGCGGCGGTGCCGGTGTTGAAATAGATGCCATACTGGCCGCCTTGGACGAGGCCGGTGTTCTTGATGGCGGTGGTGGAGGATGCGCGGATGCCCTGGCCGGTGTTATCGGTGGTTCCGGAAATGACACCGTGGTTGGTGATAGTACCGCCGCCGTAGAAAAGGATGCCGAACCTGTTGCCTTCGATGAGACCGGAGGAGGAATTGGTAACGGTAACGACGGTGCCGGCGGCAGCGGTGAAACCTTGGCCGGGGGCGGCAGTGGAGGCACGGATGGTGCCGCTGTTGGTGATGTCGCTGCCATCGGCGACGAGGTTGTTAAGATAGAGGCCATACTGGCCGCCGCCCTCAATGAGGCCGGTGTTGGTGCCGGTGAGTTTGCCGTAGGACAGGATGCCGGCGGTGTTGCCGGTGATGGTGCCGGAGTTGGTGAACACGCTGCCGGCGGCGCCATTGGCAAACTGCATGCCGTAGCGCACGCCCCGGATGAGGCCGGAATTGGAGCCTGTGATGAGCTGTCGGGCGATAACACCATCGACATTGAAACCATCGGCGGTGGCGAAAATAACGCCGGCATTGAGGAGCGTGCCGCTGGTGTTAAAATTAACTGCGGAGAGTCCGGCGGTCGTAACCCCACTCTCGATGCGCCCTCCGGTTGTGTTGATCACCATCGCGGAATTCGTGGCGATCTGGAGGGCGTAATTGCTCATGCTGATGACGGTGGCGCTGATGGTCAGCGTGCCGCCGGTGGTGTGGTTGACGGTGATACCCGAGCTGGAGGTGTTGCTGCTGATGACGGGCTGGGCGGGCAGGCTGGCGAGCGACGCCGCCAGCATGAGCGCGGCGACCGGGAGCACCGGGGACGACAGCCGCCTCCGGCGGCGCGGGCCGGGGGCGGCGGGGAGGGGGTTCCGGGACGGCTCGGGGGCCAAGGGTGTCCCGGCGTGGCGGATTTTTGCGACGTGGTGGGTGTTGTCTGGGTTCATGGTTGTTGGTGGTGTGAAGGTTAAGAGCGAAAGAGTTTGAGACAGGCGGATGGTAAAAAAGTCATGACCCATAAAATCCGGGGATGCGAGCCTAAAATGCAAGAAATTTCCAAAAGCTCGTCACGGTAGCACGGTGGCAGGGCGGCATGGTGGCAGGGAGAGCGGGAGGATGGGAGGGCGCGGTGGACAGGGAGGCAGGGAGGCAGGGGGGCATGAAGAACTCACGCGGAGACGTGGAGACGCGGAGAGGATGCGTAGGGAAGGATGCGTAGGAAAGAGTTAAGAGCTAACTGATGTTACACGGCGCAAGGTAGGGAGGCCTCTCCGAGGCCTCCGCCGCGCGGGGCCGGGGGGGTGGGATTTCATGGGCAAATCGGGGCGTGGTTGCGGAGGCCTCGGAGAGGCCTCCCTACCTTGGGCTGGTTTGCGTTGGGTGGGGCACAAGGTGTCCTCCGTGTGACATCAGTTAAGAGTTCATGCCTTCGTGTCTCCGTGGTTAAAAAAAGAAAAACCTTAAATTAGGGATAAGCCCAAGCCCTTGGTTGGGCTATGGTATCATTAAAAACACGCCAAATCAGAACAACTCGTCCTGGCGCAGCGCGTCGCGTTTCGCGGGGCTGGCGGTGCTCATTTGCAGCAGCCACGGCACGCGCATTGCGGCAAATTCCTTTCGCCGTCCGAGTGCCAGCAGCAACAGCGCCGCCGCCAACGCGTCATACAAGGCCGCATGATACCGGGCACGCCCCGGCGGACAATGCTCGCGCGCCAAGGCATCAAGCTCGTCCTGCAACC
Source organism: Opitutaceae bacterium (assembly GCA_031254955.1). Lineage (GTDB taxonomy): Bacteria > Verrucomicrobiota > Verrucomicrobiia > Opitutales > Opitutaceae > Termitidicoccus. The sequence goes on along the minus strand of JAIRTK010000442.1, from coordinate 3,659 downwards.
CCAGCGCGACCGTCAGGCGCGACAACTTCCCCGAATCAAGCCCAGGGAAAATCTCCGCATGGAGCCGGCCCGTGTCGATCCACGGCCCCCAGTCAACCACCGCTCCGGAAGGGCGCCCGGGGCGGGAAAAATCGGGCGACGCGCGCGGATACGGCCAGACGGACTTGAGCAGCGAATTCTCCACATGCGCGTAATGCGCCGCCAGCGGGCCGCTCTCACGCAATGCCGTGAAACGCGCAAACTCGTCCGAAAACGGCGCGCAGCGCGCGACCGTTTCCTCGCTCAATCCGTGCACGGCCCGGTCCTCCGCGCGCACGCGCCCGGTCGCGCGACAAAGCCGGGTGTGGGTTTCGAGCACACACCCGCCAAGCAGCGTCACCACGCCGAACTCCAGAACCCCGGACGCGCAGTTCCCCTCGAAGTCGATGAAGTGAATCGGCGTGTCGGCCCAGTGCATGACCACCAAGCCCAAGGCACGGGTGGACGAAAATCGAACATAAAAACGGCCTGCGGATGACACAAAAATGCAATCCAAAGTGATGTTGGAATCCCAAAGGGATAAGGAAGGAAAAATGATAAAGAAGGAAAAGGGAGGAGTAAGAAGAAGGGATGAGTAAAGGCGCTCGCGCAAGGAGCGGCGGTGTCCCGCCGCTGGACGAAGCGAAGCCTCACCCGTTTACGCTGGGCTGCGCGAAAGCCCGGCTGTGCAAAGGCCCGGTTTGGGATAGGCTGCGCGAAGGTCCGCGGGTGCAGGGCACTCGCGTTGCTCGCGTCCGGCGGCGTCCCGCCGCCGCGCCAACGTGGATTTTCTAATTCCTAATTCCTGATTTCTGATTCCTAATCCAGCCCCTCCGCGCAACCCACCTCTCCCATGCCCGACCAACCCGCTCCCGCCGGCAACCCGCGTCCAACCCGTCCGCGCGGCGCGCTCGTCATCGAAATCGAAGGCGTCACCAAACTCTACCACATGGGCTCCGAGACGATCCACGCCCTGCGCGGCGTCTCGCTCAAAATCCACCGCAACGAATACCTCGCCATCATGGGACCCTCCGGCAGCGGCAAATCCACGCTCATGAACATGCTCGGCTGCCTCGACACCCCCACCGCCGGACACTACGAATTCACCGGAAAAAACGTCGCCCGCATGGACGACAACGAACTCGCCGCCATCCGCAACCAGGAAATCGGCTTCGTCTTCCAGACCTTCAACCTCCTCCCCCGCTCCACCGCGCTGCACAACGTCGAGCTGCCCCTCATCTACGCCGGCATGCCGCGCCCCGAGCGCCTCGCCCGCGCCCGCGCCGCGCTTGCCCGTGTCGGCCTCGCCAACCGCATGGACCACCGCCCCAACGAACTCTCCGGCGGCCAGCGCCAACGCGTGGCCATCGCCCGCGCGCTGGTGAACCGCCCCTCGCTCCTCCTCGCCGACGAACCCACGGGCAACCTCGACACCCGCACCGGCGAAGAAATCATGGCGCTCTTCGAAACCCTCTACGAACAAGGCCACACCCTCATTGTCGTCACGCACGAGGAAGACATCGCGCGCCACGCCCGGCGAATCGTGCGCCTGCGCGACGGCCTGATCGAGACGGACCGATGAAGGCGAAATGCCGATGGCTGAATGCTGAATGCAGATTTCGGATTTCGGAATGCGGAATGCGTCCGCCAACAAACCTCCCATTCCAAACAAACATGCAAAACAACGACCTCAAACAACGCCCCCAACAATTCGCCCTGCGCGTGATTCGCATGACCGACTCTCTGCCCAAAAACATGGCCGCCGAAATCGTCGGGCGTCAGTTGCTCCGCGCGGACACGTCGGTCGCATCCAATCATCGCGCCGCCTGCCGTGGACGTTCAAAAGCGGAATTTACCGCCAAACTCGGCATCGCCGAGAAAGCGTCCGACGAGACCTCCTTCTGGCTGGAATCCGTGGAAGAAGCGGAAATGCTGCCGGCCCAAAAATTCGCCGCACTCAGAAAAAAATCGGACAAAATCACCGCCATCACCGCCAATCACCGTCGCCCCCATTCGCACCACGCGCCGCCGCGGCTAGATTTTCAATTCCTCCTCCCGCCGCGCCGCCACCCCGCACACCTCCGCCTCGCATTCGCGCAAATCCCCGTGTTTTAATTCCCCATTCCGCACTCCCCATTCCGCATTCTGCATTCCCCATTCCCCATTCCGCATTCCAAAATCCCTATTCCCCCATGCGCCTCCTCCTCCACGAACTCCACGAAGCCCTCCGCATCGCGCTCGCGCAAATCCGCGCAAACAAAACCCGCTCGGCCCTCACCGCGCTCGGAGTGGGCATCGGCATCGTCTCCGTCACGCTCATGGGCACCGCCATCCTCGGCATCGACGCCGGCGTGGACCGCAGCCTCGCCGGCTTCGGCGACGACGTGCTCTACGTCACCCGCTGGCCCTGGCGCGAAGTCGACGACTGGTGGACCTACCGCAACCGCCCGCGCCTCAAAACCGACTACGCCCGGCAAATCAACGACTGGATCGCCGCCCACCCCGACGGCCCGCTCCGCCTCGCCGTGCCCGCCGCCGACACCGCCGCCACCCTCATCCGCGGCGACCTCCGCCTGAACACCATCTACACCCTCGGCACCACGCCCGACCTCGCCCGCATCTCGCGCGCCGACATGAAAGAAGGCCGCTTCTTCAACGAAGTCGAAGCGCGCGGCGGACGCAACGTCCTCATCATCGGCTTCGATGTCGCCGACGCCCTCTTCCCCAACGAATCCCCCCTCGGCAAGACCGTGCGCATCCGCACGCAACCCTACACCATCATCGGCGTCACCACGCGCCAAGGCAGCTTTCTCGGCCTCTTCAGCTGGGACTCGATGGCCATCATGCCGCTCAACGCCTTCCGCCGCAACTTCTGGGTCGGCAACAACGTGCAGCTCCGCGTGCAAGCCGACGGCGCGCGCATGGACGAAGCGCGCGAAGAACTCCGCGGCCTCATGCGCCGCCTCCGCCAACTCCCGCTCGAAAAACGCGACGACTTCGAAATCAACGAACAAAAAGTCATCCGCGAACAACTCGACCCGATCAAACGAGGCGTCGCGCTCGCCGGCCTCGCCATCACCGGCCTCGCGCTCTTCGTCGGCGCCATCGGCATCATGAACATCACCTACGTAAGCGTGAAAGAACGCACCAAGGAAATCGGCACGCGCAAGGCGCTCGGCGCGCGCCGCCGCGCCATCCTGCTCCAGTTCCTGGGCGAAGCCGTCAGCATCAGCCTCGTCGGCGGCCTTGCCGGACTGCTGCTTGCGTGGCTGTGCGCGCTTGTCAGCGGACTGCTCGTGCCCTCGTTTCCGCCGGTCTTTTCATTCGGCCTGCTCGTCACCGGCCTCGCCGTCTCCATCGCCGCCGGCGTCATCAGCGGCTTCGCCCCGGCCTGGTCCGCCAGCAAACTCGACCCCGTCGTCGCCCTGCGTTACGAATAACGACGTATTTTCTCTCAACCTTGCCCCCAAAAAAGCAGAGCGAAGCACCCCATCCGCGCACAAAACCAGCGCACCCTAATTCTCAAGGGGACTTCTGAAAAAATTTTTAACCGCGAAGGACGCGAAGTGCACGAAGGACGTGAAAGACATGAAAAACGCGAGGCAATTAGAATCCAAATAAAAACCAAAATCTGATTTATA
>JAIRTK010000256.1 GCA_031254955.1 Opitutaceae bacterium | reverse complement strand
CGACTTATCCCTGATTTAAACTTTCTCTCTTTTTTAACCCCGGAGACCCGGAAGCCCCGGAGCCATGAATAGCTCACGCAGAAGCGCAAAAACACGAAGAGGACGGGGTGGATGAAGGGGAATGAATGATGAGTAGCGAGGAATGGATGGTGAGTAGTGAGGGATGCAGAATGAGTGGTGAGGGATGAGGAATGAGGCGTGAGACGGCGGCATCCATGATGGCGCGCGAAGGTTGCGGGTGGCGAGTGCTGAAGAGTGCGCCAAGGCGCTCAAACCCATGTCCGAAGACGGTAGGGAGGCCTCTCCGAGGCCTCCACGAGAACGCCTCGATTTCCCCATGACCCGGTTTCCCCATGAAATTCTGGCGCCGTTTTCGTTCATTCTATCGAGTCCGGGACGCGTGCGCTCCCCGAGTCTGCTTCGCATACCTTTCGTCATGGCGGAAACCGGGGGGCCGAAGCCGGCTGTTGCCGCGCGGCGCGGCGGTCAGGGGGCGTGTATTGCGGATTTGGATACGGCCAGGGCGGCCTCTTGCATGGCTTCGCTCATCGTCGGGTGGGCGTGGATGGTGCGGGCGAGGTCCTCGGCGCTGCCGCCGTATTCCATGTGCGCGACCACCTCGCCAATGAGTTCACCCGCGCCGCGGCCAAGGATTTGCGCGCCGAGGAGGCGGTCGGTCGCGGCGTCGGCGATGATTTTTACGCAGCCGTCAGCCGCGTCGGCGGCGAGGGCGCGTCCGTTGGCGGCGAAGTGGAAGCGGCCTGTGCGGATTGCGATGCCTTTTGCCTTGGCGGCGTCCTCGCCGAGGCCGACGGTGGCGAGTTCGGGGGTGGTGTAGATGATGGCGGGCATGAGGTCCCAGTCGATGTGGCCGTGCCCGCCCGCGATCCATTCGGCGGCGGCCACGCCGTCCGCGCCGGCTTTGTGCGCGAGCATGGGGCCGGCGACGGCATCGCCGATGGCGTGGATGCCGGGGATGCTGGCGCGGAGTTGCGCGTCCACTTGCACGCGGCCTTTGGCGTCGAGGGCGACGCCGATTTGGTCGAGGCCGAGTCCGTCGGTGAACGGGCGGCGTCCGATGGCGACGAGGATTTTGTCGGCGGGAAATTCGAGGGGCGAGCCGTCGCGTTCGGCGGTGAGCACGAGGCTGGGGCCGAGCGGTTTCGCGCCGGTGACTTTGACGCCGGTTTCGATTTTCAGGTTTTGTTTCTGGAGCAGGCGCGCGAGGTTGCGCGCCATGTCGTCGTCGGCGTGGGCGGCGATTTTGGGCAGCATTTCGACGATGGTGACATCGGAGCCGAGGCGCGCCCAGATGGAGGCGAGTTCGAGGCCGATGGCGCCGCCGCCGATGACGACGAGTTTTTTCGGGATGTCGGGGAGGGCGATGGCGTGGTCGCTGTTGATGATGGTTTTGCCGTCGTAGGGGAGGAAGGGGAGCGCGGCGGGGGCGGAGCCGGTGGCGATGACGATGTGCGGCGCGGCGATGGTCTGGCGGACGGGCGGGGCGCCGGGTTTGGGGGAGGGGGAGAGGATTTCGATGGAGTGGGGGGCGGGGGGGGCGGGATGCGGAATCAGGGGCGGGGCGGCGGCGGCGTTTTCAGGGGCGCGGGCGGGGCGGGCTTCTTGTTTCGTCTGGAGTTTGTTCGCGTTGTCGCGGGCTGGAAAGCCCGCGTTCCTGTGTGCGGGCGGGGCGCTCGTGGCACTCGGACGGGCGGGTGAGTCGCCGGCGGGACCCGAGCCGGGCGCGGCGGCGGGGGCGAAGGTGGCGGTGCCGGTGAAGAGGGCGACTTTGCGGGCTTTGGCGAGTTGGGCGACGCCGCCGGTGAGTTTGGCGACGACGGCGTCTTTGCGTTTCATCATCGCGGGGAGGTCGGCTTCGACGCGGGCGAATTTGATGCCGTGCGCGGCGGCGCGGTCGCGGGCAAAGATGTAGTGTTCCGTTGAATACAGGAGGGTCTTGACGGGGATGCAGCCGGCGTTGAGGCAGGTGCCGCCGAGGGTGGCGCGTTTTTCCACGAGCGCGACGTGGAGGCCGAGTTGCGCGGCGCGGAAGGCGCAGATGTATCCGCCGGGGCCGCCGCCGATGACGATGAGGTCGAATTGGGTCATGATTTAAGGTTTTAGATCAAAATCTTTGAATAAGGTTTAGAGCGTCTATCAAAAAGAAAATTGAGAAAGTCTGTTTTGACACAGAGGACACGGTGCGCGACCCACAGAGGGCACGGAGGCCAAACCGGAAAAAGGTTTTCCCTTCTCTGTGCGCTCTGTGTCAAAATAGACTTCATTTGCGTCTTCGCGTCCCCGCGTGGTTAAATAAATTGTCATGCCGGGGCGCCTTGGATATTTTTTAATATATCCGATTTGGCGCGAAGCATTTTTATGATTCTTTTCTCCGTCATGCGCTCATGGGCTTCAAACATCACCTCGGCCCCGTCCTCTATTTTTTCATATATGGGAATAAGGTCGCGAATGCCGCGAAATATCCAGCGAGCATTGCGCGCCTCACTGCCTGCTTTGTATTTTCTGTTATGTGATTTTCCCAGTTTGGATGCCTTGGCATAAGCCTCCGCGGGCGATCCGGCTTTTACTATGTGAATGTTTACCCAAACTGAACTGGTCGCATATCCTTCCACGCGGCATTCCTGAACTAATTCAGCAATATAAAAATTCTGAGGTTCATCTTGCGGGTCGATGCGTGGAGACGAAGGGATTTTCTTTTTATAGCTCATAATAAAAAACTCACGCCGTTGCTGTATAAGTCAAGAAATCACACGTCCAGCGCCAGGCGGGCGGGGTCTTCGATGGTTTGTTTGATTTTGAGCAGGAAGGTGACGGCTTCCTTGCCGTCAATGAGGCGGTGGTCGTAGCTGAGGGCGAGCCACATCATGGGGCGGATGACAATCTGGCCGTCGCGGGCCACGGGGCGGTCGTTGATGGCGTGCAGGCCGAGGATGGCGCTTTGGGGGCTGTTCAGGATGGGGGTCGAGAGCAGCGAGCCGAAGAGGCCGCCGTTGGTGATGGTGAAGACGCCGCCTTCGAGGTCGGCGAGCGTAATTTTCGATTCGCGGGCGCGGTTGGCGGCGTCGGCGATGGCGCGTTCGATGCCGGCCATGTCGAGGCGGTCGCAGTCGCGGATGACGGGGACCATCAGGCCTTTTTCCGTGGAGACGGCCACGCCGATGTCGTAGTAGTGGTTTTGGACGATGGTGTCGCCGTCGAGCCGGGCGTTGATGGCGGGGACTGCCTGGAGGGCGTGGACGACGGCTTTGGTGAAGAAGGACATGAGGCCGAGTTTGACGGCGTGGCGTTTGGTGAAGTCGTCTTGGTAGCGGGCGCGCAGGGCGATGATGGCGGACAGGTCGCATTCGTTGAAGGTGGTGAGCATCGCGGCGGCGTGTTGGGCTTGCACGAGGCGTTGGGCGATGCGCTGGCGGAGGGGGGTGAGTTTTTTGCGGGTTTGGCGCGGGGTGGGGGCGGGCGGGTGGGGCGCAGGCATTGCAGGGGCGCGGGCTTTTTTGTCCGCGATGTCGCGGGCAGGAATGCCCGCGCTCCCAGACATGGGCGGGGCGTCTGTGTTGCTCGATTCCGCAGGCGGGGCGTCTGGGCCACGTTGAATCGGGGGGGCGGCGGTGGCGGCGAGGAGGTCGGCTTTTGTGACGCGTCCGGCTTTGCCCGTGCCGGGGATGGTCGCGGGGTCGATGCCGGTGTCGGCGGCGAGACGGCGGACGGCGGGGGATGCGGGGAAGGGGGATGGGGCGGTGGCGGGTTTTGCCGGCGGGGTGTCCGGGGCGACGGCGGTGTCGATGGTGGCGATGGGCGCGCCGATTTTCACTTCGGCGCCGGCGGGGACTTTGAGGGTGATCCTGCCGGCGGACTCGGCGGCGCCTTCGGAGGTGATTTTGTCGGTTTCGAGTTCGTAGAGTGGCTGGTCTTTTTTGACGATGTCGCCGTCGGCGACGTGCCATTTGGCGAGGATGCCGGTGGCGATGGATTCGCCCAAGGCAGGGATTTTGACTTCGATGTGGGACATGGGGGAATGTGGATTTTGGAATGTGGAATGCGGAATGGTGGCGGCGGGGCGTGTGTGTTGGAGGGGGGGTGTGTGGTAGAGGGGGCGCGGGGCGCGGGGTTATACCATTTTCCATCCAGTTGCACCCTTTACTCCAATCCTTTTAAGCATGGATTGCACGGATAAAATGGATTGCGCGGGTGTTTAATTTATTGGTGAACAATGGTTTTTATCTGTATTATCCGTTGAGGTCCGCGTGATTCGTGGTTGGCTTGGAGGGTGTTTCGTTAAGAAGGTTTTTGATTAAGAAATGGTATTAGAGGTTGAAGGCGTCTTTCAGGAGGGTGGCGAGTTCGAGTTTGTGCAGGGCGAGGGCGCCGACGGCGGGGCTGGCGGAGGGTTTGCGGCTGGCGCAGGCGGGTTTGCGGCCAAAGATTTCTTCGAGTTGCGGGGCAATCCAGGTCCAGGCGCCCATGTTTTGCGGCTCTTCCTGGCACCAGACGAGCCGGCTTCCGTGGCCGTAGGCGTCGGAAAGCTCGGCGAGGCGGTCGCGGTGCAGCGGGTAGAGTTGTTCGATGCGCAGGAGGGCGGTGTCGGCGAGGTTTTGGCGGGCGCGGTAGTCGGCGAGGTCGTAATAGACTTTGCCGGAGCAGAGGATGAGGCGCGCGGGGGGCTTTTCCGGGGGGGCGGGGTCGTCGAGGATTTCTTCGAAGCGGCCTGTGGTCAGTTCCGGGATGCGCGAGGTGGCGGCGGGGTGGCGCAGGAGCGACTTGGGCGCCATGATGACCAGCGGTTTGCGGAAGTCGCGTTTCATCTGGCGGCGGAGGATGTGGAAGATTTGCGCGGGGGTGGTGAGGTTCGCCACCTGGATGTTGTTTTCGGCGCAGGCTTGGAGGTAGCGTTCGAGGCGGGCGCTGGAGTGTTCGGGGCCTTGGCCTTCGTAGCCGTGGGGGAGGAGGAGGACGAGGCCGCTGGCGCGCTGCCATTTCGATTCGGAGCTGACGATGAATTGGTCGATGACGACTTGGGCGCCGTTGGCGAAGTCGCCGAATTGGGCTTCCCAGAGGCAGAGCATGGCCGGGTAGTCCATGGAGTAGCCGTAGTCGAAGGCGAGGACGGCGGCTTCGGAGAGGAGGGAGTTGTAAACGGAGAATTCGGCTTGGCGGGGGGCGAGGTTTTGGAGGGGGACGTGGCGGGCGCGCGTTTCTTGGTCGTAGAGGACGGCGTGGCGGTGGCTGAAGGTGCCGCGTTCGCAGTCTTGGCCGCTGAGGCGCACGGGTGTGCCTTCGAGCAGGAGTGTGCCGAAGGCGAGGGCTTCGGCGCAGCCCCAGTCGATGGGGCCGTCCGAGGCGAGGGTTTTGGCGCGGGTTTCGAGGAGGCGTTTGATTTTGGGGTTGGGGTTGAAGCCGTCGGGGAGGGTGGTGAGGGCGCGCGCGCATGTTTTTAGGAGTTCGAGGGGGGCGCCGGTGGGGACGGGGGTGTGTTTGTAGGGGGGTTGGAAAATGGCGTTGGAGCCGCGGAAGCGGCGTGTGGCGGGGTCGTTGTTGTTGGCGGCGGAGGTGGCGGAGGTGGCAGGGGCGGAAATGGCGACGGTGGAAGCGGCGGGGGTTTCTCGTGGTTTTTCTTCGGCGGTTCTGGCTTTGGCGAAGGCGGCTTCCATGGCGGCGGTGTGGGTGGTCTTGATCGCGTCGTTGTCGGCGGCGGTGAGGGTGCCGTCGGCGATGAGGCGGGCGGCGTAGGTGGTCGAGATGAGGGGGTGGGCGGCGATTTTTTTGTAGAGGGTGGGTTGGGTGAAGGCGGGTTCGTCGGATTCGTTGTGGCCGTGGCGGCGGTAGCAATACAGGTCCACGACGGCGTCGCGGTGGAAGGTGTTGCGGAAGTCGAGGGCGAGGAGGGCGACGAGGCAGACGGCTTCGGGGTCGTCGCCGTTGACGTGGAAGATGGGGGCGTCGATGGTCTTGGCGACATCGGTGCAGTAGCGGGTGGAGCGCGCGTCGTCGGGGAGGGTGGTGAAGCCGATTTGGTTGTTGATGACGAGGTGGAGGGTGCCGCCGGTGCGGTAGCCGGGGAGTTGGGAGAAGTTGAGCGTCTCGGCGACGATGCCTTGGCCGGCGATGGCGGCGTCGCCGTGGAGGAGGAGGGGGAGCACTTTGGCACGGGTGGCGGTGTCGCCGCGGAGGTATTGCCGGGCGCGGGTTTTGCCTTCGACGACGGGGTCAACGATTTCGAGGTGGGAGGGGTTGGCGGCGAGGCGGACTTCGACGGGCGGGCCGGCGGTGGTGTCGAGGCGGGCTTCGTAGCCGAGGTGGTATTTCACGTCGCCGTCGCCGCCGACGGTGTCGGGCAGGTAGTTTTCCGAAAACTGTTCGAAGAGGATGTCGAAGGGTTTTCTCAGGATGTTGGCGAGCACGGAGAGGCGTCCGCGGTGGGCCATGCCCATGACGATTTCCTCGATGCCGAGGGCGGGGCAGTGCTCGATGAGGGCGTCGAGCGCGGCGATCAGGGTCTCGCCGCCTTCGAGGGAGAAGCGTTTCTGGCCGACGTATTTGGCGTGGAGGAATTTTTCAAACAGCTCGGCTTGGTGGAGGCGGCGCAGGATGCGGAGTTTTTGGTCGCGGGCAAACGCGGGCCGGAGGCGCGGAGGTTCCATGCGGGTCTGGAGCCAGCGGCGGATTTCCGTATCCGGAATATGGATATACTCCACGCCGATGCGATCGCAGTAGGTGTTTTCCAGCGACGCGATGAGGTCGCGCAGGCGCATCGGGTCGCCGTCGAGGTAGTGGCCGACATCGAAGGTTGCGTCGAGGTCGCTTTCGGCGAGGCCGAACTCGGCGAGGGAGAGGCGGGGCGAGGGCGGCGGGGGCGGGTTGAGCGGGTCGAGGTGTGCCTGAAGGTGGCCGAGCGAGCGGTAGTGGTAGATGAGCGAGTGGACTTGCGATTGTTTGAGCGGGTCGGTGGCGGGGGAGGGGGTGGCGATGGCGAGGGTGGGCGGCAAGGGTGGAGTGGCGGGCGGAGTTGGGGCGACGGGCGGGGTGGTGGTGCAGCCCAAGGTGAAGCCTTGGAAAAAGGCGCGCCAAGTGGGGTCAACCGCGTCGGGGTTGTCGAGCCAGACGCGCCAGGCGGCCTCAATGAGGTCGGCGTTGTCGCGGGCGGAGAGGGCGGAGGGAGCGGAGGGGGCGGAGGGATTCATTTTGGGCGAGGGTGTGCGGGCACGCCCATGCCTTGGGCCGCGAAGGCGGGACGGGCGTCGGGCGGTGTTTTGATGGTGCGGCGGGGACTAGGCGCATTTTTTTAGGCAACAAGGCATACTCCGGGAGGCGGGTTGTCTCAAGTTGAAAGGGGGCGCGGAGCGGCTGGCCGGGAAAAGTAACATTTTATAAACAGATGGCCGTGATGGCGTTCGCGATGGCATTCATTCCATGACATGGCTGCATGGCGGCATGGAATCAAAAAACCGTTAATCACGCCGGCGAGGGAGAGCAGAAATGTGGTTCCCAGCTATTTTCGTTGGCTGAAAACAACCCATAAGATGGTCACAAAAAAGCACGCTGCGAGATGGAGCCGGGTATTTTTTGTGCCGCTTGGTGGCTCCTTGTGGCTTGTAGCTCTTGGTGGCTCTTGAAAACAAACCAGCCATTCAAAATGGCGCGGAACCAGAAATGTCGATGGCATGGCGGTGGCGAAGAAGGCCGCCCGGCTGGACGAATTTGCGAGCCACGGACGCGGGCGGTCGCACGCGCGACCGGTGCATTTTCCAGCAGGACGCGGTGATGGGAAGGCGTTGCGTTTTCTGGCGGGGCGCGAGGCCGGGGGCGGATGACGGCGCGGGCTTGGCGTGAATGAGAAAACCTTTGTAGTATAGGCGTCCATCATGAGCAAAATAAACAAAATCTCCACGGACGGTGGCCGCGCGCTCGGGCAAAATCCGTTTGGCGGACTGGATGCGCCGGGCGGCCTCGGGGCGCTGTCGCAAGCCAGGACGGCGGTGGCGCCGCCGCCGCCGAAACAAACCGCCGAAGCCGAGGGGAAGAATCGCGGACGCGTCGATGTGACGCGTGAAAAGGCCGGGCGCGGGGGAAAAACGGTGACAGTCGTGTCGGGCTTCACCGGCATCGGGCTGCCCGAGAAGGAGCGACTCGCGAAAAAAATGCGCGCAGCGTGCGGCGTCGGCGGCACGGTGAAAGACGGACGCATCGAAATCCAGGGCGACAAGCGCGGCGAAGTCGCGCGCATCCTGGCCGAGGCTGGTTTCCGCGTGGTGTTTGCGGGCGGCTGAGAGAGCAATGGCAAGGCGCGAATAGCCCCGGCGGCGCGCGGAAGCCCGGCCTCCCCCCCTCACACCACCCAAAGCCGGATTCCCATTGGCCAACGGTATCGCCGCCCACACCAGTCTGAGATCGTATCGCTGATTTAAAGGTTTTTCTTTTTAACCACGGAGACACGAAGAGCACGGAGGGCAGAGGGCAAAAAGCGGAGAATGGAGATCGGAGATCGGAGCGCGGAAAGCGGAGAGTGGAGAGCGGAGTGTGGAAAGCGGAGCACGGAGGGAGTTTTCAGTTTATCACTGAAGTTACGCGCAGCCGTCGTAGCGCAGGTTGTCAGGCTTCTCGCCTCGCTCGGAACCCAGCCTGCCGAGCACGCAATGCGTGCCCGGCATGAAGCAGACTTGGAAGTCTGCGCTACGTACGAGGCAGCGCGTAACATCAGTTTATCAGTTTGTCAGTTTGTCAGTTTTCAGAGCCAAGCCGCGAAAGCTGGAAACGGTTTCGAAGCCGAAGGCCGACAGTCCGCCAAACTGAAAGACTGAAAACTCCCCCATGACTCCGCGCCTCTACGCCTCCGCGCCTTCGTGCCTTCGTGCTTCCGTGCTCATATCTCCGTGGTTCATTCCTTCTTCCCGGCCATTCAAAAGAGCGAGGGTTTAATCAAGAGACGTGTTCGTAATCCTTGGTTTCGCGTGATGCAAAATCAAAAACCCCTTAACGAATGTCCGAAAAAGGTAGGGAGGCCTCTCCGAGGCCTCCGCCGGGCGGAGAGGCGGTTTGAATTTCATGGGGAAACCGAAGCGTTGTCGCGGAGGCCTCGGAGAGGCCACCCTACCGGCGCTTCCGCGCCCAAGGAGCGTTTCCCATGCGACAGAATCGTTGGGAAAGGCTCTAACTTTACTTTGTTAACTGAGGTTACGCGGAGGGCTGGGGGGTTTGCGTGGCATGGGCGACTCGCTCATGTGTCGGGGTGGGTGGGTGCGTGGGAGGTTTGCGGCGCGGAGCGCCGTCCACGGGCGGGGTCGCCCGTGCCACGCAATCCCACAGGCGAGTCGCTCATGCCACCCGAACCGTCCGTGCTCCACGGCCCGCTCTGTCTCGCGTTAACCTCGGTTAACAAAGTAGGATTAACCGCCGGGACGCCGCCCTGACATCAGGGCTTGACCAAGGGGGGCCAGTCCGCCGGGCACCGGTGGGCGATTCCTTGCGGGCGGGCGGTTTTCGTTTATCGACAGCGCGGGGCGCGTCCCGCACGCTGTCCGTCTCATGCCAAAACAACGAGTGGTCATCGCGGGCGGCGGGGCG
>JAIRTK010000249.1 GCA_031254955.1 Opitutaceae bacterium | reverse complement strand
CTGGCTTCGCCTTAGCCTCTGCTTTCCCTTCCTTTCCCTCCATGACTTTCTTCTCTTCAAAGATAGTTGCTACGGGGGCAGGGGTGGTGGTGGCGGCGGACGAAGGCAGGGCGGCGGCGAGACTGGGAGCGCGGAGGGAGCAGACTTGGAAGTCTGCGCTACAAGTCTGCGCTACGACCGAGGCAGCGCGTAACCTCAATAAGAGTAAGAAAAAAGAGAACGAGAACGAGAACGAGAACGATTTGGAGAAAAGGGGCGCGGACGGCGCTGGGAGCGGGAAAAAACCAGACCGGCGTCGCACGGGGTCGCGCCCTTGCCTCCCTTTGCGCGCCCCTTGCGCCCCTTGCGTCCCTTGCGCTCCTTGCGCGCCCTTTGCCCCCTCCCTTGCCCCCTTGCCCCCCCGTCAAGCCCCCGGTCAACTGTTGATAGAATCCAGATTTGCCTTGCGCGGGAAAATGGGCGCTTGTAGCCCCGTCCGGCGTTCCAGAACGCGCCGTGCGCGCGCAACCGTAAAACCTCCCATGACCACTCCCTACCCACCGGCTTTCAGGCCCGCCCCCCCATACCCACTTCGCACGCGTCCCGCCCGCCGCCTCGCCGGCCTTTTGGCCGCCATTCTGACGCTGGCTCCGGCTGCCCCCGCGCTTCGCGCCGCCAGCCCGTCCCCGGCGTCGTCCGCCTCCGAAGGCAGGGCCTTCCTGCCTGCCTTCACCGTCCTTTTCCGCGCGGACAACCCGCAAATCGCCTTTCGCTCCGCCGGCATCCCGCGAGTCCCCTACAACGTCCCGACATGGGCCGTTGACACGTCGCGGGCCAGTGGAATCACCGTGAGGCGCGACCTCGCCCAAGGCGGCGACGGCTTCGACGAGCGCATCCTCGACGGCGGCACCGCCAACCGCGCCTTCAACCTCTTCGACGCAGCCGAACGCTCCGAACTCGCCGCCGTCAGCACGCTGTCCGCGACCTTCGGCGCCTCCGCCATCGGCACGCGCACCTACGCCTTTCCCGACACCAACCCCCACGTCCGCATCGCCGCCCGGATCACGCGCTTCGACGGCAACCACTTCCCCATGCTCACCGTCACCGTCACGCGCAAACGCGACGGCTGGCTCTCCATCGGCTACACCGGCGCCCCCGCGTTTGCCGACGCCGAGACGGAAGAAGCCTGGCAGCCGCTCATCTGGACGGAACGCCGCTTCCCCTCGCAACCCTACCTGACCTCCGCGCACATGTGCCCGCTGCCAGGCGCGTTTGTCCGCCACGAAGGCGCGCTCTACGGCGTCGTCGCCGACCCCGCCGAACTGCCCTTCCAACCGCTGCCCGTGTTTGCCAACAGCCGCTTCGGCGTCGCCCTGCGCACCACGGAAAGAACACTCCGCCCGATGCTGTTTTTCCCCATGCTCGGCGGCGTCGGCTCCTACGGACTGGCCGGCGAAACCTTCACCTTCAAACTCCGCCTCGTCCGCCTGCCCGACACCGATATCACCATCGGCTTCGAGAAAATCGCGCGCGAACTCTTCGCCTTTGCCGACCGCCGCCACAACGCCCTCGGCACGCTCAACACCACCCTCGCCAACATCATCGACTACGGCATGAGCGACTACGCCAGCTGGAACGCCCCGCTCCGCGGCTGCGGCTACGGCACCGACGTGCCCGGCGCGGTGAAAAACGTCTCCTCGCTCAACCCCCTCGAACTCGCGCTCGTCACCGGACGCGGCGAACTCTTCAACGAACGCGCCCGCCCCATCCTCGAATACCTGCTCTCCCGCGAAAAATTCCTCTTCAGCCTCGACCCGCGACAAAAAATCCAGTCGCCCTCGCGCGCGCTCCGCGGCCCTTGCGCGCCCGTCAGCGAACTGGCCGCGCTCCACGACATCAGCCGCGGCAACACCGGCGTTTTCCTCGAAACCGCCCGCGAACTCTTCCCGCAAAACCGCATCCTCAACCTCGACGAACCCACGCCCGGCTCCACCTGGTGGAACGCCCTCGCGCTCTACCGCGCCACCGGCGAACCCTCATGGCTCGCCCGCGCCCGCGCCGGCGCCGACGACTACCTGGCCCGCCGCGTCGCGACACCCGCGACCACCTTCGACGACCCCGACGGCCAAGGCTTCTTTTTCTGGCCCGGCTTCGTGCCGCGCTGGATCGACCTCCTCCTGCTATACGAAGCCACCGGCGAACCGCGCTACCTCGACGCCGCCCACCGCGGCGCGCGCCTCAACACCCTCTTCACCTGGATGTGCCCCACCGTGCCCAACGAAAACATCCGCGTAAACCAAGGCGGCCTCGCGCCCGTCTACTGGTATCTCGGCCAGCGCGGCTTCCCCGCCATCCCCGTGCCCGAAGAAGAGGCGCCCGCGTGGCGCCTCTCCGAACTCGGCCTCACACCCGAGTCCTCCGGCACCGCCACCGGCCACCGCGCGATCTTCATGGCGCACCACGCCCCCTGGATGCTCCGCCTCTCCGCCCTCACCGGCGACGCCTTCCTCCACGACATCGCCCGCTGGGCCGTCATCGGCCGCTACCGCTCCTTCCCCGGCTACCACATCAACACCGCCCGCACCACCGTGTATGAAAAAACCGGATACGCCCTCCGCCCGCACGAACGCATAAGCTACAATTCCATCCACTACAACCACGTCTGGCCCCTGGCCTCCATGCTGCTCGACTACCTCGTCACCGACGCCTGGGCGCGCAGCGCCGGCGCCGTCTCGTTCCCCGACCAATACATCGAAGGCTACGCCTACCTGCAAAGCCGCTTCTACGGCCACCGCCCCGGCACAATCTACGGACTCGACGCCATGCGCCTCTGGCTGCCCGGCGACCTCGTCACCGGCGGCTCCGAAGAACTCAACCACCTCGCCGCGCACAACGCCGCCGGCGTCGCCCTCGTCTTCACCAACCAGTCCTTCACGCCCATCCGCACCCGCGTCACCCTCAACCCCGCCCACTTCATCACGCTGCCCGAAGGCGCGCGCATCCGCCGCTGGACCGCCAACAAACCTGCGCCCGACGCCGCCTGGAATGCGACCGGCGAAGTGCCCATCGACGTGCCCGCCGCCGGCATCGCCGCCATCTTCATCGAAGGCGCCGTCCCCCGTGTCGGCTGGACGCCCGGCAACGACCTCGCGCAACCCGTGGCCGGCGGCGTGATGAAACTCGCGCCCGGCGACGCCCGCGCCATGCTGCTCAGCTTCGGCGACCGCGCCACCTGGCTTTACGCCTACCTGCGCGAAGACGACACCGCATGGAAAAACATCGGCTTCACCATCATGGATTCCAGAGGCGAAACCACGCTGAAAGATGACGCCTTCCCCTTTGAATTCTCAAAAGACATCATCCCCGGCGAACCCTCATTCGCCTTTGAAATCGACGCCACCCGCGCCGACGGCACCCCCGCAAAAGGCGCGCCAATCTCCATCTCCACCCGCTAGCCCCCCTCCACTGCCAACAAGATATCCCTTCAAAAAGACACCCACGCCTCACGCCCGCGATTTTGCGTGCCACAGGCAACTTCACCCGTGTGATTGAGTGGCACGAGCAACCCGCCCGTGAACAGGAGCGCGGGCATTCCTGCCCGCGACAGCGCAGACAAGCTCCGCGCAAAGCGAAAAACCAGCCCTATCCGCAACCCCTGAAAACAGCCCAAACACCTTCACCTCACGCTCCCGGTTTTGCGTGACACGGGCGCCCCGCCCATGGACGACGCTCCGCGCCCCCCTCCCCACCGTTTCACCTCCCCGCCGCTTCGCCCCGCCGTTTCGCCACTCCACCCTCCCCACTCCACCGCCCTCCCCACCCCGCGCCCTCCCCTCCCACCTCGCCCCCACCGCCCTCCCCTCCGCCGCCCCCCCTCACTTCGCGCTTCCCTTATGCACCCTTCGTCCCACACGCTTGTGCCCCTTCATGGCAGATTTTCTCACCGCAACCACACCGCCCGACGACGACGCGAAACGCTGCGAACGCGCCTTCCTCGTCGGCGTGCAAACCCCGCAAATGGCCCCCGGCGAAGGCGCCGAACTGCTGGACGAACTCCACGAACTCGTGGAAAACCTCGGCATCGCCATCGCCGGACGCGAACTCGTCAACCTCCGCACCGCCACGCCCGCCACGCTGCTCGGCAAAGGCAAGACCGACGAACTCATCACCGCCGCGCGCGCCCTCGACTCCGACCTCATAGTCATCGACGAACCCCTCACCCCCGCGCAGCAACGCAACTGGGAAGCCGCCTCGAAACTCGCCGTCATCGACCGCGAAGAAGTCATCCTCGACATCTTCGCCGACCGCGCCCGCACCCGCGAAGCCGTGCTCCAAGTCGCGCTCGCCCGCATGGAATACTCGCTCCCGCGCCTCACCCGCGCGTGGACGCACCTCTCGCGCCAGCGCGGCGCCGGCAAACTCGGCGGCGAAGGCGAGACGCAGCTTGAGCAGGACCGCCGCATCGTCCGCGACCGCATCACGCGCCTGCGCCACGAACTCGCCGAAGTCGTCCGCCAACGCGGCGTGCAGCGCCACCGCCGCCTGCGCGTGCCCGTGCCCACCGCCTCCATCGTCGGCTACACCAACGCCGGCAAATCCACGCTCCTCAACCACCTCACCGGCTCCGGCATCCTCGCCGAAAACAAACTCTTCGCCACGCTCGACCCCACCACGCGCCAGCTCCTGCTCCCCAACCACCAGAAACTCCTGCTCACCGACACCGTCGGCTTCATCCGCCGCCTCCCGCACCGCCTCGTCGAATCCTTCAAGGCCACGCTGGAAGAAGTCCTTGTCGCCGATTTCCTCATCCACCTCGTCGATCTCTCGAATCCGAATTTCGAGAAACACCACGCCACCACGCTCACCGTCCTCGACGAACTCGGCGCCTCCGGGAAAACCCTCATCACCGCCTTCAACAAAACCGACCTCGCGCCCGAGGACGCCCGCGCCTTTGCGCGCCGCCTGGCACCCGGCGCATGCTTCATCAGCGCGCGCACCGGCGCCGGCGTCCCCTCGCTCCTCGCGCGCTGCTCCGAACTCATCGCGGACCAATTCGGCTCGGTCGAACTGCTCATCCCGCACGCCCGCTACGACGTGGTCGCCAAACTGCACGCGCTCGGCCACGTGCAGCAAGAGGAGCAGCTCGACGAAGGCGTCCGCATCCACGGACGTTTCCCCCCCGCCCAGCACGCCCTCTACGCGCCATTCGTGGTCGGAAAATAAAAAACACCCGCCACCAGCGCCCCCGCCCAGTCTTCCCCGCAAAAATCCCCCAAAGCGCAGGGGTCAACCCAAAGTGATGTCGCTGCCGGAATCTTTCCTCCGTATTCTTTATCATTCTCCGCATTCTTTATCGTTCCTCTTTATACCGTTTCCCAATCAGATTCCAACTTTAGAGCCTTTCCTGTTTATTCTGTCGCATGGGAAATGGCAGTTTGGCGCGGGAGCGCCGGCAGGGATACCTACCTCTTCGAAGCCTCCGCGAGCACGCACCGGGTGCCTATGAAAGGCCAGCCGGTTTTCTCCGCCCGGCGGAGGCCTCGGAGAGGCCTCCCTACCGGTGCTCCCGCGCCAAAGGGGTGTTTTTAATGCGACAGAATAACTGAGGCTGCGCGCCGCCTCGGTCGTGGCGCAGGTTGTCAGGATTTTCGCTTCGCCCGGAACCCTACCTGCTGACGGGCCGCAGGTCCGCCCTGAAGCAGACTTGGAAGTCTGCGCTACGACTGTGGCTGCGCGTAACATCAGTTACTACTCTCATACTATTTCCGAATGGGATTGCTCCCTTTGGAGAGGGACTGGGGCCGCTCAAGTCCAAAACGGGGGAGGAAAGGGTGTCAGCTTTCATAGTTCTTGGCGTCTTGGCGTCTTCGTGCTTTCGCGTCTCCGCGAGCGCTTCCCACGGCTCGGCGGGACGCCTCGCCCTACCTTTAACGGCTTCCTTAGTGGGATTATAATAAGAGCGTCTTCTAAGAAACTCCTTCCACGCGGGCTTTATCAGGGGCACCACTGGCGCGTCGGTGTTCAGCTTGCCTCCCGGCAGGAGGCGCTCACCATTCTTACACTCCGGCCTCCCCCTCCCAAGTTTCTTTCCGTCTTCCCCCGGCGCATCGCGCTGGGTCTCGCGCTAACAAAAAGAAGGATTGAGCGAAGTGACACAGTGGACACGGAGGAGCGCGGCGGCGGATGCAGGGGCTTCGCTTGCGAAGCCCGTTGCTTGCGAAGCTCGTTGCCGGACAGCGGTCGCGCGCGTTTGTAGTTTCATGCGACTGCGCCGGCGCACTGGCGGAAGCTAACCCGTGGCGTCCTTCCGCGACGGGCTTCGCAAGCGAAGCCCCTGCATCCTCGCGGTTCCCCACGTTTTTCATACAGCCTTTCGGCCTGCCCTATTGTAATTTTGTTAGGCGCTCTAAATACGTCCCTGTTCACTTACGAAGCGCATCCGCGCCGGGGATGGCAGGCGGCGCAGGTCAACGATTGACCGATGTCGTGTTTGCGTCGCATCCGGGAATAAGCGTTTATGGCCGAGACCGCGCCTTGGGCGCGCTCATACGCACCACGCATCCTTTCTTTTTTCGCCCTCCATGCTTTCCTCAATCCGCCGCCGATCATTTCTCCGTTTCTCCGCATGGGGCGCTGCCGCCCTCGCCGGTTCGCGCCTTTTCGCGCGCGCCGCATCGCCAGGCCGCGCCGCCCGGCCAAACGCGACGCCGCCCGGCGGCGGCTTTGACCTCGCCCGCTGGATTCAGCCCGTGCCGGCTCACGCCATCTTTCGCGAGCCTGGCTGGTTTGTCTGGTGCGGCACCCTGGTGCGGGGCGCGGATGGACGCTGCCACCTTTACTATTCGCGCTGGCGGCGCGAGGCGGGTTTTTTCGGCTGGGTGACGCACAGCGAAGTGGCGCACGCCGTCGCCGGCCACCCGCTCGGCCCTTACCGTCATGCCGATGTCGCGCTGCCCGAGCGCGGCCCGGATTTCTGGGACGGACACTGCACCCACAATCCGGCGGTCATGGAAAGCGGCGGACGCTATTATCTTTATTACATGGGCAATCGCGGCAACCGGAAGCCCGCGAAGGGGCTGAATTTTTCGCATCGAAACAACCAGCGCATCGGCGTCGCCGTCGCCGATTCGCCCGACGGGCCGTGGCGGCGCGATGCGCGTCCGCTCATCGATGTGACGCCCGGATTCCACGATGCGCTCTGCTGCGCGAACCCCGCCGTCATGCGGCGGCCCGGCGGGGATTTTCTGATGCTCTACAAAGGCGTCGCGAAAGAGCGTCCCCTGCCCTTCGGCGGCCCGGTCGCCCACACCGTCGCCACCAGCCCGTCGCCCGAGGGGCCGTTTGCCAAGCTGCCCGCGCCCGTCTTCACCAAGCCCGGCGCCGATTTTCCGGCTGAGGACCCTTGCATTTGGTATCAAGATGGTGAATACCGCGCCGTCGTGAAGGACATGAAAGGTTTTTTCACCCGCGAGGGCCGCTCGCTCGCGTTGATGCGCTCGCCCGACGGCATCGACTGGGAGCCAGCGCCCCGCGTCCTCGTCGGCAAAACCGAATACACCACGACCTCCGGCCAGCGCGCGCGTCCCGCTCCACGCGCTGGAGCGCCCGCAAATCTGGCTCGACAGGGGCGAGCCAGCCGTCCTCCTCTGCGCCGCCTCGCCCGATAAACAACCCGGCGGCGGCGAAACTTATAACATTGCCATCCCGCTCAAACGGCCCTCGCCCTAAAAATCGTTCTCGTTCTCATTCTCTTACTCGTTCTCATTCTCGTTCTCTTATTCATTCTCATTCCCGTTCTCGTTCTCGTTATTATTCTCGTTCTTGTTATTATTCTCATTCTCGAAACATCACGAAAGCGGAAGAGAAGAGAGAACGAGAACGAGTAAGAGAACGAGAACGAGTAAGAGAACGAGAACGATAAAAACCATTCCCTTTCCACCATGCACCATACACCCACCATCACCCCCCTCCTCCTCGCCCTCCTTGCGTTCGTCGCCGCGTCCCCCGCCGTCCGCGCCGCCGAAATCTCCCTCGACGGCGAAGGCTGGTTCCTGGCCATGGACACGCAGCGACGCGGCGAGTCCCTGGGCTGGCATAAGCCTCCCGCCGACTGGAACCGCGCCAAACCTCTGACCGCGCAAGGCTGGGACGCCGCCGCCGCGCCGCATTGCTGGACGGTTGACGCCCGCTTCGGCGAATACACCGGCGTCATGTGGTATCGCCGCTCCTTCACCGCGCCCCGGCCCGCCCCCGGCGAAACCGTCTGGCGCCTCACGCTCGACGCGGTCGGCGAACGCTGCCGCGTCTGGCTCAACGGCCACGATCTCGGCGCGCACGACAGCGTCGGCGTCCCCGTCGTCATCGACGCCACCGCCGCCGGAATCCTGCCGGGCAAACAAAACCTCGTCGCCATCGCCGTGGACAACGCCTGGGACATGACCACCATCCCCGGCGCGCGCACCGGCACCCGCCCCAACGACCAGTTGTATCCGTGGCTCAACTACGGCGGACTCCTCGGCTCCCTCCGGCTCGAATCGCTGCCCGCCGCGCAGGTCGCCCGGCAGAAAATTGAAACCACACTCGCGCCCGCCGCCATCGCCGGCGGTGATGTTTGCGACGCGCGCGTCACCGTCACCGTCTGGCCCGGTCCCGGCGCGCTCGGATTCGGCAACCGCGCCGGCACCCCCGCCCTCACCGTCGAGATTTTCGACCCTGCCTCGCCGGAAAAACCCATTGCCCGCGCCACCCTGCCCACGCTCGCGCGCGACGCCGAAAACGCCGCCGGAGCCACCGTCACGCTCGCGCTTCCCGGCGTGAAAAAATGGAGCCTCGACGCCCCCAAACTCTACGAAAGCCGCGTCACGCTCGTCGGACACCTCGACGGCGACGGCAGCACCACCCACACGCACACGGCCACGTTTGGCATTCGCGACATCCGCGTCGCCGGCGCGCGTTTTCTCCTCAACGGCGAACCCGTTTATCTCGCCGGCGCCAACCGCGCCCGCGGCCATCCGCGGCTCGGCGGCATCAGCACCCCGGAGCTTGTCGCCGGCGACCTCCAGCTCATGAAGGACGCCGGCCTGCGCTTCGCGCGCCTCCAGCATCATCCCGTCAACCGGCACGTCCTCGACTGGGCCGACCGCCACGGCATGCTCATCATCGTCGAGTATCCCATCTGGGGCCTGATGGCGCCCGACCTCGAAAACCCCGCCAAACGCCGGCGTTACCGCGCCGGCATGGAGGCGCTCATGCGCGAGACATGGAACCACCCCTCGGTCGTCGGCTGGAGCGTCGGCAACGAATACGAGTCGTGGAAACCCGAGGGCGTGGCCTGGACCAAGGACATGATCGCGTTTGTGAAAGAGCTGGACTCCACGCGTCCCGTGACATTTGCCGCGCTCGGACGCGCCCTGCGTATTCTCAAGGAAAACAAAAAGCCCGAGGCGCAAAGCCTGCACTACGTCGATTTCATCTGCGCCAACATTTATGTAAAACCCGGACAAACGCCCGACCTT
Organism: Opitutaceae bacterium; assembly: GCA_031254955.1. Taxonomy (GTDB): domain Bacteria; phylum Verrucomicrobiota; class Verrucomicrobiia; order Opitutales; family Opitutaceae; genus Termitidicoccus. The sequence goes on along the minus strand of JAIRTK010000249.1, from coordinate 311 downwards.
CTCGACCGCGTGCAAGAATACTGGCCGGACAAGCCCGTGCTCATCTCCGAATTCGGCCTGCGCGCCGACCGCGTGAAGGACGAGCAGGAGCGCCTCGACCATTTCGACGACATGTTCGCCCTGGTCCGCGAACGCCCGTGGATCTGCGGTTTTTCGTTCTGGTCGTTCAACGATTACCCCAGCCGCTATCCCGGCACCGGCGCCGACGGCTACCGCCGCTGGGGCCTCGTGGACGAAAACCGCCAGCCCCGCGCCCTCTATAACCACGTCGCCGCCGAGATGAAAAAAAGCGACTGGCCAAAGCCGGCCAA
>JAIRTK010000215.1 GCA_031254955.1 Opitutaceae bacterium | reverse complement strand
AGTGATCGGCCAGCCGTGGAATCATCGCCAGATTCAAGACCCCATTTGCATCAAATGGAGTAAACGGGGCCGCCACCAGCCCGGTTAAATGGAATTTATTATTGTTCATGGGAGTGATACTGATCGGGAAAACAGGCGCATTTATATTTATAATCGAGGTTGCGCGCGGCCTCTTTCGTAACACAGACTTCCGAGTTTGTTTCAGGGCGGGCCTTCGGCCCGTCGGCAGGTTTGGAAACCTGCGCTACGGCGGCGGCGGCAGGGTGGCCTTGGGTGGGTTGTGTTGGATGGTTCAAAGGGACTCCTCCGCGTAATTTTTGTTTATTATTCGGAGACGATTGCGGAAACACGCCCCGGCGGCAATTCGGCGGACGGGGCGAAATCCGGCGACGATATATAACGCAACAGGCTCGCCCGGAGCTGTCGCGCGACCGGCCGCGCGGCGAGGTCGCTGCTTATATCAATGGCGCAAAACAGCAGGCGTCCGGGGCCGACGCGCGCCTCAAACAGACTGGCCAGCGAGTGGTTGCGGTTGAAGTTGTCGATGACCCGCACCACCGGCTCCGCCGGCAGCCCGTCAAGGATGACCGCGCGCGAGCGGCGGGCGAGGTCCCACCACTGCCAGTCCGAGTGGAAGTCGGTCGGGAAATCGCGCAGCGCGGGATGCGCCGGGTCGCACAGGATGCCCATCGTGTCCTGTTGTTTCGGAAAATGAACCGGACTCCAGAACACCGGGACGAAGCGGCCCGGGATGCCGTTGACGCGCTCGATTTTGGGGGCAAACAAAACCCGCCCGCCCCAGGCCAGGGCGCGCAGCGCCTCGTCGATAGTCTCCGTGACAAGCGCGTCCCCTCCGGGCGCGGGTTTTTCCGGGGCCGAGGGCGGATAGACCCAGAAATTCCATTGATTATAATAATCGGTGCCCGCGACGCGCAGTTCCAGTTGCAGGCGCGCGGCAGGTCCGTCGGCGGGGATGGGAAACGCCAGCATCCCGAGCGGGACGCCGTTGCCCACCGGCAGGTCAAACGCCTCCGACGCGCCGCCCGCCATCACCGCCCCGCCGGCGTCGCTGATCCGCCACTCCAGCCGCGCCCGCGAGAGCGGACGGAAGAAATTCGCCACCTCCATCGTGGCGCGAAAAACCTCGCCCCGCTCATACACCGCCTTGGGGAAACGGGCCAGCGGCACGACCGGCGCGCAGGCCCGGCGAAATTCGGCGGCGTCGATGAATCCCTTCGGCTCCCAGAAGGCGTTCAGCAAGCCCACCAGCGCGGTGCCCTGGCCGGGAAAGTCCTGCAACTGGAGCAATTGAAACCCGTCCATCTCCGGCGTGCGCAAGGCCCGCTCGATTTCCTCCTTGTAGAGCAGCGCCGCGAGCCTGCCGCTGGCCCGCACGAACCGGTCGGAAAGGCCGGACAATCCTTTTTTCTCCAAATCGTCGCGCACCGCCATGAAGTTGAGCGGGACAAGGTTTCCCGTGTAACGCCCGATCTCGCGCAGGTCGGGATAAACGGCGTATTGCCCGACCTCGTGGATGACCAGCGGCACGCGGATGTGCGCGCTCGCATCGGCGTAATCCGTGTCGAACGACGGCGCGTGGTCATTAAACAAACCCTGCCCGCGTATCCAGCCCTTGTCCGTGTATTGCGTGACAAAAAACTCGTCCGCCGGCTCCGGCATTTTCCCGTGTCCTTTTTGAAAACTGAAGGTCGTGGTTGTATATAACCGGCGGGGGTCCTTTTCCCGCAGCCTGCGCGTCAGCGCGTTCTGCCGGTCGAAGTCGCCGCGCAACTCGTTGCCGAGCGAAAACAGCATGAACGACGGATGGCTGCCGTATTCGGCCAGGATGCGGTCCGCCTCGGCTTCGAGAAACGCCCAGCTCCGCGCGTCGTGGCCCTTCATGTCCTCGAACCAGTGCGGCAGCTCCACCTGAAGATAAACCCCTGTTTCGTCCGCCGCGGCAAACGCCGCCCGCGGCGGGCACCAGGAGTGGAAGCGCACATGGTTCAAACCCCACCGCTTCGTCTCGGAAAACAGCCGGCGCCACGCCTCCTTGTCCATCGGCGGATGCCCGGCGAGGGGAAATACCACGCATTCGAGATTGCCGCGCAGGAAAACGCGACGCCCGTTCAACCGGAACTCCGCGTCCCGCGCGGTGAAATCACGAAACCCGAAATCAACCGGCACCGGCGGCTCCCGGCTCCCCTCGATGCCGACCTCCACATTATATAAAATCGGGGAAAACTCATCCCACTCCTCGACGGAGATTCCGCCGGGAAGCTCCCAGTCAATGGACAGGCTTTCGCCCCCGGCGCGGACGGTCATGGCGCGGCGGGTTTCGGCCAGCGCGCCCGCGCCGCCCCGGCGGCGGAGCACGCACCGGAGCGTCCCGGCAAACGCGCTCCCGCCGTCGTTTGCGAGCGCGACCTCCAGCCGCAGCGCGGGCGCGCCGCCGGCCCGCGCGCGCACCGCCACGTTTTGCACCGCCACAGGCTCCCCCGCGCGCAGGCGGACGCAGCCCAGCACTCCGTTCCACATAATCTGCGTGTGGTTGGTGTAGGCGTGGGCCATCGGCATGTTTTCGGGGAGCTTGTAGCGGGTTATATGATGGCTGACCCCGCTGTATATTTCCCCATTGTCGATGCGCAGCACGAGCGTGTGACGGCCCGGCTTCAGCACGCCGCCCAGCTCATGCCGGTGCGGGACCGAAAGGCTGTCGCGCGTCGAGCAGGCTCGACCGTCAACAAAAACCCGCGACTGCCAGAGCACGCGCCCCAGCTCAAGCACGATCCGCTTCCCCGCCCACGACTCCGGAATCACCACCTCGCGGGCATACCATGCCGGGCCGATGTGCGTGTGCCTCCGCTGCAAACGGGCGAGCACCTCCAGGTTCAACGCGGGCTTCAGGGTCAGCGGCGCGCCGATGCCCGCGTCATCCAGGGTTCCCGGCAGCCCAACCGGCTGGCCGCCCGCCTCCCCGTCGCCGGGTTCGTGCAGCCGCACCTGCCAGGTCCCCGACAAATCCATGATTTCGGAATGAAGGGCCGATGCCGCCATGATGGCCGCGAGCAGAGCCGAAGCCAGCGGACGAAGATTATTATTTAGTTTATAGGTCATTTTGTTTTTTGGGGTTCGGAATGCGCTTCAAACCGTGGCCATGCTCTCTTTTCGGTTTTCCTCATTTTCCTCCAAAAAAATCGTTCTCGTTCTTCGTTCTCTTTTTTCTTTCTTCTTTCTCGTTCTCTTTATCGTTCTCGTTCTCTTTATCTTTATCGTTTTCTTTATCTTTACCCTTCTCTCCTCTTCTCGCTTCTTTTTCCTCCGTGCGGCGCTGCTGGGAGAGAAAAAGAAAGATAAAGATAAAGAGAAAGAGAACGAGGAGGAGAAAGATAAAGATTGAGAGAACGAGAACGAGAACGAAGAACGAGAACGATTGAGAGAGCGGGGGAGAAGAAAGAGGCTGGATATTAAAAGAAATTGAGGCGGCTTGTTTTGATATGGAGGACACGAAGCGCGCCTCGTGGAGGACGCGGAGGGCAGGCGTAAAAACGCCTTTTTTCCTGTGCGCTCCGTGTCAGGGCGTTGCGGTTTCTGTGGCCAAAGAGATTTTATTGGACTTGCGCGGAAACCCGGCTTTCGCCGTGACGGATGGTATGCGAAGCTGGTAGGGAGGCCTCGCCGAGGCCTCCGCCGGGAGGGATGGGCGGTTTGGAAGTTCATGGGGAAATCGAAGCGTGGTGACGGAGGCCTCGGAGAGGCCTCCCTACCGGCGCTCCCGGGTGTTTCTAATGCGACAGAATAACCGAGGCTGCGCGCTGCCTCGGTCGTGGCGCAGGTTGTCAGGCTTCTCGCTTCGCCCGGAATCCAACCTGCTGACGGACCGCAGGTCCGCCCTGAAGCAGACTTGGAAGTCTGCGCTACGACTGTGGCTGCGCGTAACATCAGTTACTACTCTCATACCACTTCCGAATGGGATTGCTCCCTTTGGAGGGATTGGGGCCGCTCAAGTCCAAAACGGGGGCGGAAAGGGTGTCGGCTTTCATAGTTCTTGGCATCTTGGCGCCTTCGCGTCTTCGCGCTTCCGCGTCTTCGTGTCTTCGCGTGAGTTTTTCATGGCCCGTGTCCTCCGTGTCTCCGTGGTGAAAAAGA
>JAIRTK010000146.1 GCA_031254955.1 Opitutaceae bacterium | reverse complement strand
GCGCCCCTTTCTCCGCATGGCCGACGCCATCCGCTCCGGCCTGATGTGGAGGAAGGCTCCGCCTATTTTATTTTAACCGCGAAGGACGCGAAGAGCGCGAAGGATTAAGAGAGCCTGACAAAATAACCCGCGCAAAGACGCAAAAAGGCCCATGCAGTCTGTTAGGACACAGAGAACACAGAACTCCGGCACGGAGGGCACGGAGAGAAAAGACCTGTTCAGGCAAGGTCTCTCCGCGGCCTCCGTGGATTGCGCCCTGTGTCCTCTGTGTCCAAACAAACCACCCTGATTCCCCCTTTTGAACGATGCTCTAAAAATCAAATTGCGTCATATTATTCAATACGCCATTCAATATATTATTCAATGCATTATTCAATATATAATAAAATAAACAGAGGCTTGCTTTTATGCTTTTCTCCGCCCCCTTCGCCTCCTTCGTGCTCTTCGCACCCTTCGCGCCCTTCGCGGTTATTTTTAAATCCTCCCTTTAAGTTTAAGCCCAAACTATCAACTCTTCTGCCTCCCTCCAACGCCGCACTTTCCACCTTCAACTTAAACCTGAACCGTCAACTTAAACTCCCCACTTAAACCGGCCGCGAAACGGCCCCGTCCCCTTTCCATGCACGACTCGCTCACCCTTTCCCGCATGCGCTTCAACGCCTGTCACGGCGTGCTGGCGTCGGAGCAAAAACAACCGCAACCCTGGGAGGTCACGGCGCGGCTCGAACTGCCGCTCGCCGACGCGGGCCGAAGCGACGAACTGGGACGGAGCATCGACTACCGCGACATCCACGCGGCGGTGCGCGCCGTGATGGAAGGCCCGCCGCGCAAACTCGCCGAGGCGCTGGCGGAAGCCATCGCCTCCGCGCTGCTCACGCGTTTCCCCGCCGTGCGCGCCGTGGAGGTCGAAGTATGCAAAACGCATCCGCCCGTCGATTTCGCCTTCGCCGGCCTGCTCGTGCGGATTCGCCGCGAACGCAAATGAACGCCCCCCGCCAGCTCTTCATCCGCCGGCTCCCCACCCGCCGGCTCCTCACCCGTCAGGCCTTCATCAGCGCCGGCGCGAACCTCGGCGACCGCGCCGGGACGCTGCGCGGCGCGCTCGCCGCGCTGGCGCGCACGCCGGGCATCGCGCGCGTCGAATCCTCCCCGCTCTACGAAACCGCCCCGGTGGACGTGCCGGACCAGCCCGCGTTCCTGAATCTTGCCGCCGGAGTCGAAACCACGCTTTCCCCCGAACGCCTTCTGGCCTGCCTGCTCGCCATCGAGGCGGATTTTGGCCGCGTGCGCGACCCCGCGCGCCCCCGCGGCCCGCGCACGCTCGACCTCGACCTGCTGCTCTACGAAGGCGAACACCGCGCCGCCGCCGCCGGCAATGGCGACAGCAACGCCGCCGGCACCGCCTCCCTCACCCTGCCCCACCCGCGCATGTGGCGCCGCGCCTTCGTGCTGGTGCCGCTGCGGGAATTGGTGAAAACGCACGTGGGCTGGATGCGCAGTGCGGACTGGGCTGCGGCCCGTCGACGCCTCTCCAGAGCCTTGCGCACGTCGGAAATAAAAAATCAAGATGTGTCTATCCATGAAAAAAGATAATAATATAAAAAACGTTCTCAAATCCACCGGCAGGATTGTCACGGGCTGTTGCGCGCCGCTCTTGATATTGTTTTTGTTATTCGCCGGGTTTGCCGGCTGGTGGATGTCCGGTCATTGTGTCATGTTTATTGAGTGCGGTGGAAAATGCGGATACAGCATCACAGCCATTCCTGCCGACGGAGTTGTAATGGGAGTTTTTGATGAAGGCCCGCCGGTTTTTCTTAAAAAGGCGCCGTTCAACGAGTCCGAATGGAGGCAGTTCCGGGAACAAACGCCACTCCCGCCCCCGTCTTTGTGAATTTGTTTTTCCAAACCATATGTCCACCCATTTCCAACTCCTGAAAACCGATCCCGCCACCGCCGCGCGGCGCGGACGCCTCCGCACGCGGCACGGCGTCATCGAGACCCCCATCTTCATGCCCGTCGGCACGCAAGGCACGGTGAAGGCCGTCACGCCCGCGCAACTCCGCGAAATCGGCGCGCAGATCATCCTCGGCAACACCTACCACCTCAACCTCCGCCCGACCAGCGAACTCATCCGCGACCTCGGCGGCCTGCACAACTTCATGGGCTGGGACGGCCCCATCCTCACCGACAGCGGCGGCTTCCAAGTCTTCAGCCTCGCGAAACTGCGCGACATCCGCGACGACGGCATCGCCTTCCAGTCGCACGTGGACGGCGCGAGGCTGTTTCTCGGCCCGCGCGAAGTCATGGCCATCCAGCAAAACCTCGGCAGCGACATCGCCATGGTCATCGACGAATGCCCGCCCTGGCCCTGCGCGCGCGACGCCTGCGCGCGCGCCGTCGCCCGCAGCCTCCGCTGGGCGAAACAATGCCGCGACCTCGCCGCCGACAGCGGCTTCCTCGCCGCCGGGCATCATGTGTTCGCCATCGCGCAAGGCTCCACCTTCGACGACCTCCGCCGCGAGGCCGCCGAGTCGCTGGCCGCGCTCGATTTCCCCGGCTACGCCGTCGGCGGCGTGAGCGTCGGCGAACCCGAGCCGGAAATGCTCAAGCAGGTCGGCGCGACCACGCCGTTTCTCCCCGCGCACAAGCCGCGCTACACCATGGGCCTCGGCACGCCGCCGCAGATGTTGAAAATGATCGCGCTCGGCGTGGACCTGTTCGACTGCGTGATGCCCACGCGCGTCGCGCGCAACGGCCTCGCCTTCACGCCCGACGGCCCCATCAACCTGCGCAACGAAAAACACCGCGCCGACCCGCGTCCGATTTGCGAAGGGCTGGACAACTACACCGCGCGCTTCTCGCGCGCCTACCTGCGCCACCTCGCCACGACCAACGAGATGCTCGGCGGCACGCTCCTCACGATCCACAACCTGCATTTCTACCTCGACCTCATGGCGCAAGCCCGCGCCCGCAT
>JAIRTK010000141.1 GCA_031254955.1 Opitutaceae bacterium | reverse complement strand
GCGCTTCACACGGCTCGGCGGGACGCCTCGCCCTACCTGAAAGGTGATTTTCATTAGGAAAGGGTATCAGAAGAGACAGTTAACCACGCCAGACTCCGTGCTCCGTGGTTAAAAAATTTCCGCAACAGCCATCGAAAAGAGCGGGAAACCGAATACCGTCCTTCACGGGCAAAATTACGAGGCATGCCGGTGGGGTTTCGCGCCTTCGTTTTCGAAGGCGGGCGGGGATGCCCGCGCCACGTCATGAAAAAAGCCGCCCGGAAAAGGCGGCTTTTGTTGCCGGGCGGCAAAACCCCTGTGGCGGAGGGTTGCTACTCCGCGCCATTCACGGCCTTGAACGCGAGCGCCGCGACGACTCCGCCGGCGAGGTCGGAGACGAGATAAATGAAGAACTGCGCAATGCTCACCTTGCCCATCGCCAGCACGCCGAGGCCGACCGCCGGGTTGAACGCCCCGCCGGAGATGCCACCCACGGCCACCGCGCAGAAAAACACCGTGAACCCGATCGCCAGGCCATAGTTGGAATTGCCCGCCGTGCCCTTGGCCGTGGCGGTGTTCAGCACCACCCACACCAACGCAAAGGTGGCGAGAAACTCCACGATGAGCGACGGCAGCGCGGCGTAATCCTTCGCGCCCTCCAGATTAAACAGGCAGAGCGAGCAGTCGCCCGGGGTTTTCACGATTATCGCGATCACCAGCGCCGCGACCAGCGCCGCCGCCGCCTGCGCAATCCAGTAAGGCACCACGTCCTTCGTGTCGCACTTCCCGCGCAGCCACACGCCCAACGTGACCGCCGGGTTGAAATGACCGCCGGAAATATGTCCGCCGGCATAAATCATGACCATGAGCACGGAACCGATGGCCAGCTCGCCAAACTGATGCCCGCCGGCCATGCCGACCGTGAACACCAGGAAAAAGGCACCGATGAATTCGACTATGTATTTTTTCATATGGTTGGAATGGAGGTTGAATAAACGAGGATACAAAAGGCCGAGGCATTGTAAAAAGCAACGCGCAAAACCATTGCAAGCCTGCTCAGGGTGCAACAGGGAAGTGATGTCGGGACAGGAAGGGAGTAACTCAATGTTGTGTGACGCCCTCTTTCTTCTTTCTTCTTTCCTCTTTCTTTTTCGTTCTCCTTTGTTAACTGAGGTTAACGCGAGGCCGTGCGGGTCGTAGGGCACGGGTGGTTCGAGTGTCACGGGCGTCCCCGCCCGTGGGATTGCGTGGCATGGGCGACTCGCCCGTGGACGGTGCTCCACGCCGCAAACCCCCGCCGCGCCCTCCCGTCGGACACATGGGCGAGTCGTCCATGCCACGCAATCCAGCGAGTCGTCCGTGTAACCTCAGTTAACAAAGGAAAGTTAGAGCATTGCCTATTTAGAGCGTCTAACGAAATTACAATAGGGCAGGCCGAAAGACGGTATGAAAGGCGAGGACGTAGGGGCTTCGCTTGCGAAGCCCGTCGCGGAAGGATGCCACGGGTTTGCTTCCGCCAGTGCGCTGGCGCAGTCGCATGAAACACAAACGCGCGCGACTGCCGTCCGGCAACGGGCTTCGCAAGCGAAGCCCCTACATCCGCCGCCGCGCGCCTCTGTGTCCGCTGTGTCACTTCGCTCAATCCTTCTTTTTGTTAGACGCTCTAAGAAAGCAATGAATATAAAAATAAAGATAAAATAGAAAGAAGAAGACCCTCGGACTCATGGCCTCGCTTTGAATCGCCTCCCGCGTCCGTCCATGCGCCTTGCGCGCCCGCCGCACCGCCTTGACCGCCGCGTCATCTTGCCCGCCGCATTCGGCTCCGCTCCATGCGGATAGGCCCGCCTGGCATACTTGGACGGGTGTTTTTTCGGGAGGTCGCGGATGCTATAAAAATGGATACGCGGCATGGAGGATTTCGCGCCCGGTTTATCATGCCATAACGCCGCCTTCCTTTTGACCGACTTGCGGATCAGGCGGATTGATTTACGTTGTGACGCCATAACGGGCATTCCCGTGGAGTGCGCCATTTCGCTGCCGTTCCGCCCGGCATCCCGTGCGCGACAGTCTTTTTTTGAATCGTTCATCCACCATGCAAAATCCAATAAAACCAAAAAAGACCCGGCGGCTTGTTCGGGCCGTTCTTCCCGTCTGCCTGCTCCTGCCGCCATCGTTTTTGCAGGCACAGGCATCGCCGGACGCAAACGGCTCCTACTTGTTCAACTCGGAAACGCCGCATTTGCCCTCGCCGACCGTGGCCGCCGCGGTGAACGGCGGCGGCGGCAACGCGGAAAACGCGACTTACGGCCTCAAGGCAACCAGCGGTGCCGCCGCCAGCGCAGCCGCTTTTCCCGGCACGACCACCATCGGCCTCCACGACTACAGCGTGCCAAACGGCGCGCGGCTAGACGCGGGCGGCCTCCCCGGCCCGTCCGCAGCCAACGGGTATTTATACCGCGCCGGCCTCTCCGCCACCGCCGGCGCCATCATCGGCACCACCGCGATGCTGGGCCGCGACTGGCACTACTCGCTCGACGCGCTCCACCTGCGCCTGGGCGACGTGAGAATGGAAACGGCGTCCCGCCGTTTGTCCGAAAACGCCCCCCGGCAAACGCGGCAGGATGCCGCTTCCACCTTCGCCACAGCCGGCGGCGGCGGAGCTTCAACGTCAACGTTCAACTTAAACTCCGCCGAAGACGGCGGCAACGTCTGGCTGCGCGCCCGCGGCTACCGGCTGAATGCGGACAACCGCCTCACCGGACGCGCCTTTGACGAATACGTTTACGGCCTGACCACCGGCGGCGACAAAGCCTTCCGCCACGACGGGAGCACCACGCTCCTCGGCGGCTTTGTGGACATGGGCCGCATCGAGCGGGACTTCTCCCATGCGGGCGGCACCGGCCACACCAACAACCTGGCCGCCGGATTCTACGGCGCCTGGCTGCACGACGCGGGCTGGCACGCCGACCTCGTGCTGAAAGCCGACCGGTATAAACACGACTTCGCCACCCGCACCGCCGACGGAGACCGCGTGCAGGGCGGCTACAGCAGCGACGCGCAAGGCGTGTCACTCGAAGCGGGCCGCCGCTTCGAGCACGCGGAAGGCTGGTGGGTCGAACCCGCCGCGCAAGCCGCCGTGGCGTGGCTGCGCGGCGCGGGCTACCGCGTCGGTTCCGGCCACGCGACCTTCGAGGTGAAGGCGTCCGGCGCCCGCGCGTCGCAATACCGCGCGCTGGTGCGTTTCGGACGGCGCATCGCGGACTCGAAATGGATTCCCTACGGCAAATTCGGCACGGTGAAGACCCGCACCTCCGGCGGGGCGGTCCGCCTCGCCGGGGAGGAGTTCGTCCCGGACTACGACGGCTGGCGGCTGGAAGCCGGGGCGGGCGCGGCGTATCGCGTGAGCGGGCGGAGCCAGTTGTATTTTGATTATGAATACAACAAGGCCGCCCGTTACGAGCGCCCCTGGAGCCTGAACTTCGGCTTCCGGCGCCTCTGGTGAAAATGCCGCGCCGAAAAAATCCGGCGCGGGAAGGGAATCGGACAATTTTCCCGAGGGCTCGGATGGCATGGGTGTCTCGTCCATGCCATGTTTCGCGGGCAAGAATGCCCGCGCTCCTGTGTCTCACCCGCCCCGGTCGCTCCTATTCAAAACAGTAAGGAACCATCGTTTGAACCTTGTTTTGTTGCGGCTGCGCCCCGCCGGGGCTTTGCAAATCACGCTTCTCCCAACAACGCGGTCTGCATGGCCTGGAATTTCAGCTCGGTCTCGGCGAGTTCTTTTTCGGGCGAGGAGCCGGCCACGATGCCGGCGCCGGCGTAGAGGCGGGCGCGGTCGCCTTCGAGAAGCGCGGTGCGCAGGCCGACGAAAAATTCGCCGCCGCCGCGCGAGTCAATCCAGCCGAGGGCGCCGGCGTAGAGACCGCGCGGAAAATCTTCGAGTTCGCGGATGCGCGCGATCGCGGCTTCGCGCGGCGTGCCGCCGACCGCGGGCGTGGGATGCAGGCGGGCAAGCGCGTCGAGAAGGCGCACGGCTGGCGGTAGCGCGGCTTCGACGGGCGTGTGCAGGTGCTGGACGTTGGCGAGCCGGCGGAGTCCGGGTTTTTCGGAAAAGCCGGGTTGCAGGCCGAGCGGCGCGAGCCGGCGGACGATGGAGTCGAGCACGTGGCGATGCTCGCGCAGGTCTTTTTCATTGCGCAACAACTCGCCGCCGAGCGCGGCGTCCTCGCTGGCGGTCGCGCCTCGGCGGGCGGAGCCGGCAAGCGCCTCGGTGAGGAGGCGTCCGTCGCGCACGCGCAGGAGCCGCTCGGGACTCGCGCCGATGAAGCTCTGGCCGCGTCCGTTGGCGAGGGAAAAGCTGTAGCACTCGCCGAAGCGCTGGCGCAGTCCGTTGAGCATGCGCAACGGGTGCAGCGCCTCGACGGCGCGGATGTCCTTGGCGCGCGCAAGCACGATTTTCTGGAACTCCCCGGAGTCGATGCGCGTGAGCGCGTGTGCGACGGCGGCGCGGTAGGCGTCCGAGCCAGTGGCATGGGCAGCCTGCCCATGTTTGCGGGCCTCGTCCGATACGGCAGCAACCACGGGCTGGCAGCCCGTGCCACGCCCATCACACGGGCTGGCAGCCCGTGCCACGCCGGATGGCGCCACCTTGTATTCAAATCGCGTGAATTTCTGGTGGGCGCGCCAGACTTTTTCAGTGAGCGCGTCGAGCGACGAGTCGGGGGTGACGCGGACGTTGGCGACGGCGGTGGTGCGGTCGCCGGCGCGGGCGACCTGCCAGCGCGGGACAAAGATGCCGGCGGCTTCAAAAGGCTCGCCGCGGCCGGTGTCATTCAAGTCGGTGTCATTAAAAAATGAATACGCGGTGAAAAAATGCGGGCCGGAAAACGCGACGCCTTGGTCGCCGACGACGATGGCGTCGGCGAGCGTTTCGTCGATGAAGCGCTGGCTGTCGGCGAAGCGGGTCTCGCCGCTCGCGGAAAAGGAGAGCACGGCCTCGGCCCCGGCGATGGCGAAGTGCTCCGCCGGGCGCTCGGCATAAAAATGGCGCTCGCCTGGCTCGAAGATGGATTCGAGCACGGCGAGCGGGTCGAGCGCGGGGACTTCGAGCGTGATGCTGACGAGCCGGGGCCGTCCGGCGGCGACCGCGAGCGCCTGACATTGCGCGAGGAAGTCGCGCAGCGCGGCGGGATGGGCGTTGGCGGGGGCGGCGGGATCGACGGGGAGGTGGAGCATGGGCGCGAAAGTTTCTGCCTTGGGATACGCGACTCTGAAGCGCAAGCGCAACGCGCTACGGTCTTTTTTTCCGCAGCAAGGCGCGGAGGCGCGCGGTGGCGGTGTCCCGCTCAATTTTTCCAGCCGCGACATCCAGCACCAGTCGCACCCACGCCTCCGTTTCCTTTGCCGGGGCCGACGGGGCGGGCAACAGCGCGTTCAAATCGAGGAAGACCAGGCACGCGCCGAGCGCGACGCGTTTGTTTCCGTCAACGAAGGGATGGTTGAGACAAAGATAATGCAGGTAGGCGGCGGCCACTTCCACCGGGGCGCGAATCAGCGGTTCGCCAAACAGGGTGGCTTGCGGGGCGAGGACGGCGGATTCGAGCAGGCCGTGGTCGCGCAGCCCCGCCGCGCCGCCGTGCGCGGCGAGCGCCTCGGCGTGGATTGCCTCCACGGCGGCCACGGTCAGGTGCGCGATTTCGCGTTTCATGCGAGCCGGCGGAAAACCGCGCTGTTTTTGCGGATGAGCTTGCGGGCGGACGCGCGGGCGTCGTCCGCCGTGATGACACGCCGCAACGGAGTGAGCGTGACGGTGCCGCCGTCGTGCACGGACACGTCCACTTGGTCGCCCGCTTTGAGGCGCGCCAAGTCGAGCAGCGCGGCGTCGAAGATGATGCCCTGCGAGTTGCCTATTTTGGTGATGGTTTTGATCATGGCGTAAAACTATGTTTTACGGGCGGGGTGTCAATGGCGACGAGCCGCATCCCACGCGTCCCGGCTCTCAATGGAATCCAATCAACCGGGCGTTTTTTAGAGCGCTTAACAAAAAGAATGCTTGAGCGAAGAGACACAGCGGGCACGGAGGCGCGCGGCGGCGGATGTAGGGGCTTCGCTTGCGAAGCCCGTTGCTTGCGAAGCCCGTTGCCGGACGGCAGTCGCGTGCGTTTGTGTTTCATGCGACTGCGCCGGCGCACTGGCGGAAGCAACTCCGTGGCGTCCTTCCGCGACGGGCTTCGCAAGCGAAGCCCCTACATCCGCGAAGCCCCTGCATCCTCGCCTTTCCCCACGCTTTTCATACCGTCTTTCGGCCTGTCCTATTGTAATTTT
>JAIRTK010000023.1 GCA_031254955.1 Opitutaceae bacterium | reverse complement strand
TTTTTCTCAGGAAAGGTTTTCATGCCGTTGGTGGACACGGCGATGTGGTCGCCGCGCGCGGTGAGGACGCGTCCGTCGGGGAGCGAGAGGTAGGATGTTTCGCCGAAGCCGATGGAGGGTTTGGCGACGGGTTCGAAGCCGTTGCCGGGGATGAGCCACGAGGAGGGTTCGCTTCGGTCGGCGGCGAGCTTCTGTCTCTGGATTTCTTTTTGCGCCGGCGTGAAGAGGTCGGTGAGTTCGCGGTAGGCGGGCCGGGTGATGGCGTTGATTTTCTCCTTCTTGGCCGCGGGACTCAGCGAGGAGTCGGCCTGCACGACGGCGATATCGGCCTGTTGTTTTTCAAGGATGGCGCGGATTTTTCTTTTTTGCGACGCGCTGAAATTGTAATCCGCGTCCATCCGCTCCAGCTCCGCGAGGGCCTTTTCGGCGGCGGCGGGCGGAATGGCGGCGGAGGCGTCGCCACCGGCGAGGGCGGCGAGAAACGCGAGGGCGAGCGCGGCAAGCGCGAGGTGGCGGAGGCGTGCGGTAACGGTTTTCATGGCGGGGAAAAAGGGCGGAGTGGGTGCGGTTGTCAGGACAGGTCCGGCGGCTGCCCCTGCAAGCGCGACGTTGCGGTTTCCAAAGGAGACCGCGCGGACGCCGCGGGCCGGGAGCCGCGCGGGGCCACTAACGGGCGGGGCGGGCGGGGCAGCGGGCCTTTCGCGGGGGCGGTTTTGGTTGTGTTGTCCATTTTGTCCACGTTTCAGGAGCTTCCTTGCGGCCCGGTGTTTTCGCGCGCGGCGCGGCGCGGCTGGTCGTCCCAGGGCCAGGGTTTCACCTTGGCGCGCAAGGCCCAAGCCTCCCAAGCAGCGGCGAGCCGCCGGGCGAGGTCGGGGCGGCGGGCGGCGAGGTCGTCCAGTTCGGCGCGGTCGGCTTCCATGTCGTAGAGTTCCCACGCGCCTTTGGCGCCCTTGGCGACGAGTTTCCATTGGCCGTCGCGGATGGCGCGGTTGCCCTCGTGCTCCCAGCACAATGGCGCGGCGCGGCGGAGGGGTTCTCCGGCGAAGGCGGGGCGCAGGCTGACGCCCTCAAGCGGCGGCACGGGTGCGCCGCCGCGCGCGGCGGGGACGGTGGCGCCGGCGAGGTCGCGGCAGGTGGCGGCGAGGTCGATGATGTGACCGGGCGCGTGGACGAGCGTGCCGCCGAGGTCGCGGCGGATGCCCGCCGGCCAGTGCGCGATGAGCGGGGTGGCGATGCCGCCTTCGTGCACCCAGTGTTTGTATTCGCGGAAGGGGGTGTTGGAAACGTTGGCCCAGCCGGGGCCGTAGGCGATGTAGGTGTCGTCGGGGCCGGGCATGACGTCGGCGCCGGTGCGCACGGGGCGTCCGTCGCGGGTTTGCATGCCGGGCGGGCGAACCTTGGGCTGGAGGCCGTCGGCGCCGAGAGGTTTGTAGTGTGCGTGGGCGTCCTTGGCGGGGCCGGGCTGGCGTCCGGTGGTTTCGGCGCAGGCGCCGTTGTCTTGGAGAAAGAGGATGAGCGTGTTGTCCAACTGGCCGTCGGTTTCAAGCTGGGCGACGATGCGCGCGATGCCTTGGTCCATGCGGTCAATCATGGCGGCATAGGTTTCCATGCAGCGGGCCTCCCAAGCGTTGTCGGCGGCGGGGATGTCCGTCCAGTTTCGGGCGGAAGGGCCGAGCCGGGCGTCGGGCGGCACGAGGCCAAGCTCGCGAACGCGGCGGTGGCGTTCGGCGCGGACGGTCTCGAAGCCGGCGTCGTAGCGGCCTTTGTAGCGGGCAATGTCCTCCGGCAGGGCGTGCAGGGGCCAGTGCGCGGCGGTAAAGGCGACATACATGAAGAAGGGCTTCGCGGCGGTGGCGGTGGCGGCAGCGGCGTTGGCATTGACGGCATTGGCGGCGGCGTGCTCGCGCAGGAAGCGCACGGCGTTGTCGGCGATGGCGTCGGTGTAGTAGAAGCGCGCGGGTTTGTAGTCGGGGTCGTTTTCGGGGGTGATGAAGGTGTTGCCCCGGCAAAGCGCGGCGGGGTCGTAATAACTGCCGGCGCCGGCGAGGGTGCCGTAAAAGCGGTCGAAGCCGCGCTGGAGGGGCCAGTTGGCCCTGGCGCCGGGGGTGGAGGGGGCGACGTGCCATTTGCCGACGGCGTAGGTGGCGTAGCCGGCGGGGCGGAGCAGTTCGGCGATGGTCAGGCAACCGTCAACCAACTGGCCCCGGTAGCCGGGCAGATCGCCGCGAGGGTTGACCATGAGGCCGACGCCGGCCTGGTGCGCGTAAAGCCCGGTGAGCAACGAGGCGCGGGTGGGGCAGCAGCGGGCGCCATTATAAAACTGGGTGAAACGCAGCCCGCGCGCCGCCAGCCGGTCGAGCGCCGGCGTGCGGATTTCCCCGCCGTAGCAGCCGATGTCGCTAAAACCCATGTCGTCGGACAGGATGAGCAGGATGTTGGGGCGGACGGATGCCGACGCCGGCGCGGGCGGCGCGGCGTGGGCGCGCGGCAGGAGCGCCGCAAGCGTCGCCGAGGCGGCGGTGACACCGGAAAAGAAAATGGATTTGCGGGATAAAAGGCTCATGGGGTGGCGCGGCCGGTTGAGGAACGAAAAGAGAAACGCACCAAAAACCGCCGCGAACAATCATGGCGAACTGGCTCCCCGTGGATACCGGGAGCGCCCCGACCGGCGCGCGCCCTCCGCGCACCGCCCCGCGCGACCCGCGCGCGCACGGGCAGCCGGCGGACGGGCGCGGTGACGGTGGAGCCGGTGGGGGGATTAACAGCCGTGGTGGTTTCTGTCATAGGGCGTCAGGGAAAGCCTCCCGCAACCCCGCGCGCGGCTCAAGGCCGCGATGTGTAATGATACCGACAATGATATAAAATTTCCGGCATTGATGAAATCGGCAGCACCCCCCCCGGCGGCGCGCTCCGACAAACTGCAGCCACGCCCTCGTTCTCGTTCTCGTTCTTCGTTCTCTTTCTCTTTCTTCTTTCCTCTTTATCTTTATCTTTCTCCCCCTCTCCGGAGGCGTCGCACGGGAGAAAGAAGAAAGATAAAGAGGAAAGAAGAAAGAGAACGAAGAACGAGAACGAGGAAAGAGGGCGTGGCCTTGGTCTGACGTAGCGCAGGTTTCCAAACCTGCTCAATGGCGCTCCGCGTTGCCCAAGCCAAGCAGACTCGGAAGTCTGCGCTACGTCAGGCCAAGGCATGGCGACACGCCGGGGCGCCGCCCGCCGCGGTCATGGCTCGAAATGGCGCCAAGCCTCCGCTTTTAGCGCCGGGTCGGGCACCCAGTCGAAACGTGCCGGCTCCCGCTCGTATTGTTTATAAATCGGAACCCCAGCCTCGATGTCCAATTCCCGATACGCGCGCGCCCCTCGGCACACCAGTTCGCGCGGTTTATAACCCGGGTTCGCCGTCCATTCGAGCGCGCCATCCGCCGCCAGCAAAGGGAAATGCGCCAGCCCGCCGTGCGCGCGCACGCCGTCATACACAAAACCATACGCCCGGTCGCACCACGCGCCGAACACCAGCGGCTGCGCCGGATCGGCGCTGATGGTGGCATGCGCCCAGCCGGGCGGCACCACGACGACCTCGCCCGGCCCGGCCGTGACGGCGAAACAGCGGCCCGGATCATCCCCGTCGCTTTCCTGCATGAGGATGCACGCGCGGCCCCGCCAGATTTCATAAAGCTCGGGCGTGCTCCAACCGTTGCGCGGGCTTTTGCAATGCACATGCCCCTGCGAGCGCACCGGCTCGCCGCCCAGCCGCCCCGCCGCATAGGCCACCGCGCCAAAAAGCAGATGCCGCGCCTGCAAATCCCCGCGATGCTCCTCGCGCCCCACATCCATCACGATGGCGTAAACCGGGTCGGGGCCTGCGCAAGCCGGATCGCGCAAGCTCGGGCGGATCGCGTCCAGCCGCCGCAATTCCGGCGCCGGGCCGAACACGCCCGCGCCATAACGCCAGCCGAGCGGGTCGGTCGTGGCGGTGATGGGAAATCCTGGGTCGATGGTCATGGTCGTTTGTATGATTGTGTTCGATTGTTTTTCAGCAGCCCGGCCACTCTTGCCGTTCTCTCCATGCTTCAAAGGGGATATAAAAATTGAACAGAAGGCAACGCAGAGAACGGAGAACAACCAAGGGGGCGGACTGCTTTCTTTTTCTTAACTGATACCCATTCCCAATGAAAATCACACTTTTGTAGGGGCGTCGCTTGCGACGCCCGGCTTGATAGCCGTGCACCAGCAACGGGCGTGCACCAGCAACGGGCTTCGCAAGCGAAGCCCCTACATGGCTCTGCTTCTAAAGGGTCCTGTTCACTGGGAATGGGTATGATTTGAGGTTATGCGCTGCCGTCGTGGCGCGGGGTGTCAGGCTTCTCGCTTCGCTCGGAACCCAACCTGCTGACGGGTCGATGGCCCGCACTGAAGCAGACTCGGGAGTCTGCGTTACAAGTCTGCGCTACGAACGAGGCGGCGCGTAATATCAGTTATAATTTATAAAACTGTTCCCAGCCGGCGCGGGGCGGGATGTGCGCGAGGAGGGCGTTGGCGGCG
>JAIRTK010000516.1 GCA_031254955.1 Opitutaceae bacterium | reverse complement strand
AGGGGTCAATCCGAGACTTGCAAACAAAAAGCTTGCCATGAGATTTAAGCATGAAAAGTCAGTCCGAAATGAAAAGTGGATTACCGTGCCCCGAATGGAAACTGGCAATTGGGACAACGCTACAGAGAACCAGCGGCGTGCCCATCCGCTGGCTTGCAGAGCACCTGCACATGGGCAAACCGGATTCCGTGCGCTCCAGAATATCCCGCTATCGAAATGAAATCTCATGAAAACAATCAACAATTCTCGGATTGACCCCTTAGGTTCGGCCCCCTTAGGTTCGGCCCTCCCTGTGGTGGAAAAGCCATCACACGGCACTGCGAAAGCCGGGTTCCGGGAGCGATTCCCGGCAAGGGCACCCTTTCCTCTCGCGTGGTGAAATAGGCAGCGATACGGCGATCCCGCAAACCGCAACGCCCGGCGCAAGCCCGGCGCGGAGACCCGACCTGTTCGCCGCCTTGCCCGTGCACACGGACGCCCACGCTGCCCGCCTCCGCGACGATCCGCGAAGCCCGGCCCCCGGACTGGCGACACATCCTCACGCCCTGACGACAGCCCGCGAGAGAGGAATCGCCCCCGCATCCGCCTCGCCCGCCGATTCACGTTTTCCTTCCATAAAAAAACATGACTAAAAAGTCAGGTATTCCGCAACTTCCTCTCTACATCAATTCCATCCCGACCTCTATGCTCCCGCTCAACCAATCCGTCTAACCAAACCACCTAACCAACCCAGCCGGCCATGAACCCCGGCACCCTCCCCCACGCCCCACGCCACCACCACCACACCCACCACACACCCCCACCCCCACACATCATCATGCCCATGGAAATCAAAGCCCGCGACCTGCTAGCCTCCGGATGGCCGGAAGGCCCGCTCCTCGGCGCCGCCCTCCGCCGCGCCCGCGAACTCGACACCGCCGGACTCGACCGCGCCCACCTCCTCGCCCGACTCGAACAAGAATGCCCGAAACAACTCCCCCTAATCCCGCCCCGCGCCTCCGCCGCCCCGCTCGCCGAAGCCATCGAAACCGAAACCGCCGAAGAAGCCGCCAACGTCGCCTCCGCCCGCCAACGCATGGACGAACTCCTCCGCGCACCCGTCATCCAACGCGGCGTGCTGATGCCCGACGCCTGCCCGTCCGGCAACGCCACCGCCACCATCCCCGTCGGCGGCGCCATCGCCGTGGAAAACGCCATCATCCCCGGCGCCCACTCGGCCGACATCTGCTGCTCGATGTTCGCCACCCTCTTCGCCGACAACCACCCCCACGAAGAACTCATGAACCACCTCCAGAAAGTAACGCACTTCGGCGCCGGCGGACGCCCACGCGGACAACAACTCACCGCGCCCGTGCTCGACGAACCCGTGTGGGACAACCCCTTCCTCTCCGGCCTGCGCAGCCGCGCCCAAGACTTCCTCGGCACGCAAGGCGACGGCAACCACTTCGCCTTCCTCGGCCATATCCAGTTCACGGAAACACAACACGCCGCCCTCGAAACCGCCGGTCACACCGCGCTCGCCGCGGCCATCACGCGCCACGACGGCAACTTCAACGTCCTCGTCACCCACCACGGCTCGCGCGGCCTCGGCGCCGACCTCTACAAACGCGGCCAAAAAGCCGCCCGCGCCTGGTGCGACAAAAACACCAAAGACATCCCCGACGCCGCCGCATGGCTGCCCGCCGCCACGCCCGCCGGCGCGGCCTACTGGGACGCCCTGCAATACATCTCCCGCTGGACCCGCGCCAACCACACCGTGCTCCACGACGCCTTCCTCAACCGCATCGGCCAACGCCCCCACGCGCAAATCGGCAACGAACACAACTTCGTCTGGAAACGCGCCGCCACCTACCTGCACGGCAAAGGCGCCACCCCCGCCTGGCGCGACACGCAAGACCGCCCGCTGCTCGGCCTCATCCCGCTCAACATGGCCCGCGAAATCCTCCTCGTGCTCGGCGCGGACAACACCACCTACCTCTCCCTCTGCCCGCACGGCGCCGGACGCAACCTCTCGCGCACCGCCATGCTGCGCCCCTACAAAGACGCCGACGGCGTGCTCGACCCCGCCCGCGTGAAAACCGCGCTCGCCCCGCTCACGCAAGGCCTCGACGTGCGCTGGTTCAACGGCGCGCCCGACCTCTCCGAATCCCCGCTCGCCTACAAAGACGCGACCAAAGTGAAAGCGCAAATCGCCCGCTACGGCCTCGCCACCCTGGTTGGCGAAATCCAGCCGCGAGGCTGCATCATGGCCGGCGCCCCCCCCGAGCCGCACTGGCAACGCGCCCGCCGCGAAAAACGCGCCGCCCACAAAGCCGAACGCCAGGAAGAAAACAGGGAAACCAGACAAACTCTCCACAAACAAACTTGACCCCAGCCTGCCACAAACCGACCACCCAGCCCTGCCACAAACCGACCACCCGGCCCGGACAAACCGGGCATCGGTTCATTCAAATCCACATTCCAGACTCTCTCCACCTTCGGGACCATTGGTTAGCTTCCTTCTCATGTTCTAAAACTATTTCTTAATCAAAAACCCTCTTAAGAAACACCCTCCAAGCCGACCACGAATTGCGCGGACTTTAACGGATAGCACAGATGCCCCCCTGTTTTTCAATGAATTAACTGATGTTACGCGCCTGCCCGTCCGTCCGCGCCGCGAGGCTTGTTATGGAGTGCGGCGGGCTCCCGCCGCTTTTGACGGCGCGACCTGTCGCGCCGCCCCGCCTGCCGAGGGAAGCCTAAGGGAAAACGCGGCGGGCCGGCGGGCCGGTCCGTCAAAAGCGGTGACAAGTCACCGCACTCCAAAAAAGACTCGCCGCGTAACATCAATGAATTAAACATCCGAGTAATCCGTTTTATCCGTGCAATCCGTGGTTAAAAGGATGGGTGTAAAGGATGAAAATGGGTGGAAAGCGGTATAACACCAGTTAGGCAAAACAAAGAACTCCACGATCTTCATCATCATTGCTCTTCTGCTTGGAGGCATCGCCATCGGCTTCATGATGGGAATCACCAAAGGCATGTCACTTGGAGCACATTTTCAGACGAACAGGCCAATTTCCCCAATTCCTTGGATTCTGTGCGCGACAGGCTCGGGGATTTCCCTCTTGGTGGCGATCGGGACCTCCATCTACACTCTCTACTTCCTGACGGGCAGCACCCCGGCGACGGCCACCATCACCGAGATCATCGAACGCAAAAACGATGAAGGGAACACGAGTTACAGCTCGGTCTATTCATACGCACTCCCCGATGGACAAAAATTTACAGACCGAAGCTCCATGAGTGACGGGAGAGAGTATCAGGTTGGCGATACAATTCCCATTCGGTATCTGGTGTCATCTCCACACCAATCACGAATCGACTACTTCGCACACCACTGGTCTCTTCCGATATTCATGATAGTCGTCTCGCTGGGTCTGGCGGCTGTCGCCTTAGGCCTTCGATGGTGGCGAGAAAAGGAACAACAATGGGCTAACCATGGGCTAACCCAAATCCGCTGGTAATCCACGAATCAAAGCGAAACGGAGCCTTCTAAGAAACTACCTCCGAAGCGGGCTTTATCAGGGGCACCACTGGCGCGTCGGTGTTCAGCTTGCCTCCCGGCAGGAGGCGCTCACCACTCTTATACCATTTATGAATAAAATTGGCACTTTATGTCTTGCGATTGCGCGGCGGCCAGCCAAGGAAAGGGGCATGAGACCTCTCCCCCGATTTGGAGCCGAACGGCTGGCGGAACTGGAGCGAGCCTGGCGGCAGGCGCACGACGAGCGCAGCCGGCGGCGGCTGCAAGTGC
>JAIRTK010000400.1 GCA_031254955.1 Opitutaceae bacterium | reverse complement strand
ACGGGGCGTTGATGCTTGGCGGCGGCGGGCGGCGGGCAAGGAAAAAGGGCGGCGGCGGTTGAGGGTGAGGGGGAGGGTGGGGGTGAAATTGAGGGTGGGGGGGAGGTTGAGGGTGAGGTTGAGGATGGGGGAGGGGTTGAGGGGGGGTGAAATCGGAGGACGCGCCGCTGCCTGAACTTCAACTTAGGAGTTATCTTTATTAAAATCTCATTCTTTTTGAGGGGCGAAAAGAGGGATTTCATCACGGAGACACGGAGGACACAGAGTCCGGCGGGAGGAGTGTTTTCGCGCAGAGACGCGGAGGCGCGGAGAGGATGTTTTCATCACTGAGGTTACGCGGAAGGGCCTCCCTGCCGAGGGCTTGTTGCGCTTGATGGGACAAAAGACCTCCGTCCGCGTAATTTCAGTAAATGAAAACAAAGACGCTTTGCGTCTTTGCGTGAGTTCTTCATATTTCCGTGCCCTCGGTGCTCTCCGTGGTTAATGGTTAAAAAGAGAAAGCCTTTAAATAAGGGATAAGCGGTCGCGGCCTGACACAAGGTCGAGCCGGGTTTGGCGGTCGCGGACTGACGCGAGGTCAGGCACTACGAGGGGCTGGGGGAGGCTGCCGCCTTCCGGGGGTGTGGACATGACGCCAGCCGCTGGCGCCGTGGATCGGCAGCGCAGCGTTGCGAAATTTATCCAAAGGAGCGCGGCCTCGCTTTTTTCATTTGGCCGCGTCCGGTTGCGGCGCGATGCGGTGGAGTTTTGTGCTGGGCGGCGGCGTGGTGTCCACCAGCGCGATGAATCTGTCGCGTTGCTCCACCAGGAGCGTCTGCACTTGCGTCAATTGTTTTTCGTCGAGGTTGAGTTTGCGGGCATACCATTCTTGCGCGCGCGGCACCATGATGAGCATCATGATGACCGATTCGATTTCTTCTTGCGGCGGCGGCGGCTTGGCGGGGTCGCCCGTCGCGGCGTCCGCAGGCGCGGCGGGGCGCGGCTGGCGTTTGGCCAGGAAGCGTTCGCGCATCGACTTGAATTTCGCGTGTTGTTCGGGCGTGGCGAGGATGGTTTCGAGTTTGTCCAGAAAATCGTCGCGGATGGCGTTCACTTTTTCCTTAAACACGTCCATCTCGGCTTTGATGCGGCGGGCGGCCTCTTCGCGGGCGGGGTCGCTGATGGCGGTTTTGAGCGGCTGGTCGCGCACTTCGTCGAGCACGGCGGCGGGCGCGGCGCAGATGGGGCGGTTGCGTTCGTGCCATGTGCCGGCGCAGAAGCCGGCGGCAAACCCGATGGCGGTGGTGAGAATGAAGAGGATGGCTTTATCCCTCATAGGCTTAGAGTGGCTCGAGGCTGGCCGCCTGTTGTTCGATGATTTGCCACTCGGCCAGCCGGCGCTGGTTGATTTCGCGGTTGCTCTGGGTGAGCAGGGCGACGACGAACAGGCACGCGGCGGCGGTATAGGCGGAGAGCGCGAAGGGATGGAGGAGGAGGCGCGCGGCGGATGAGCGGCGCGCTTGGGCGCGGCGGTGGGCGCGCAACACCCGGGCGGCGAAGTCGCCCGGCAGTCGCGCGGCGGCGCCGGCCTGCAATTGCGCCCACGCGCGGGCTTCGGCGCGCGTGGAGTGGGCGAAGAGGCGGGTTTGGGCGTTTTCAGGTTTCATGGCGATAATGCTGGCGGAGTTGTTCACGGGCGCGGTGGAGGCGGGCTTTGAGGGCGACGACGCTCACGCCGGTCATCGCGGCCATTTCGACTTGGCTGTATCCTTCTTGGGCAAGGGCGAGCAGGGCGCGGTCTTTGGGTTTGAGTTTGGACAGGGCGTGGCGGAGAGCGTCGAGTTCCTCGGTGTCCACGGTCTTGGGCGTATCGGGGATGTCGAGCACGCGCTCCTCGGTTTCGATGGGGGTGAAAAAACGCTGCCATCGCTGGCGGCGGATGTGGTCGATGCAGGCGTTGCGCGCCATGCGGAAGAGCCACGATTCGAACTGGGCGGGCTGCGTGAGCTTGGGCAGCGCGCGCAGCATCTTGATAAAAATGACTTGGCCCAGGTCCTCGATGGAATCGGTGCGGTTGAGAATGGTGTAAATGAACCCGGCGATGCGGTGCTGGTAGCTGACGATGAGTTTGTGCTGGGCGGTTTCGTCCCCGGTTTGCGCCCGGCGGACAAGGCCCGCCAGGGCGTCGGTTCCGGAGAGGCTCTCGTCGGGCGGGCAGGCGCCGCAATTGCCGTCGGGTGTCTGACGTTTCGCGGGCTGGAAAGTTGCGCCCGATGGCATGGTGGCTTCGTTTTCCAAGAGTGGGTTGATGGCGATGACAAGCACGGCGTCGTTGCCGGACGCCGATGATTATAAATAGGTGACAAGCGTTTTGGGGTTTGCCGCAAAAGGCAAGCAGGCTTGTGAAAAATCGCAAGAAACGCTGCCGGACGATATTGCAAGACACTTGATTCACGGGGAGGCGGGCGGTGGCGAAAAAACGCCGGCTTTTCGGGAACCAGCGGGGGAGGGGAGAGTCTGTCGGGCGCGAATCGCCTCGGGCAACCGGACTGGCGGCACGGTTCTTTCCTCTTTTCATCTTTTTTATTTCCCGGAGGGCAACCCTTCCGGGATTGTTAGTTGAAGCTGGATCAGGCGGGGCCGCGTATGCGGCCCCGCCTTGACTTTTCGAGGGATGCAACCTGCGTCCGCCCGCGAACGTCCTTGCGCCGCGGTGCCCATTGAATCTTCCTTCGTCCTCCCCTGCCATGCGCGTCCTGATTGTCGATGATGAACCCAGTATCCGCAAAACCACCGGCCTCGCCGTCGAAACGATGGGGCACACGGTCGTGGACGCGCCCAACAGCCTGCGCGCGCTCAAGCTCCTTGAGGAGGCGCCCTGCGACGCGTGCTTCCTCGATGTCAACCTCGGCGCGGAGAACGGCGTCGAGGTGCTGGACAAGATCCTGAAGGCCCAGCCCGGCATCGCGGTGGTGATGTTCACCGCGTATGCCAGCATCAGCACGGCGGTGGAGGCCATGCGGCGCGGCGCGTTTGATTTCATCCCGAAGCCGTTCACGCCCGAACAAATCCGCCAGGTGCTCGAACAAGTCGCGCGCACGCGCAAGCTGGAGCAGCGCGTCAGGCAACTGGAAACGCAGCTCAACGAGCAGTCCGCCGAGATCGACTTCGACTCCGCCGACCCCGCGATGCAACGCGCGCTCGAAATCGCGTTCAAGGCCGCCGCCACGCCCGCCACCATCATGCTGCTCGGGCCGAGCGGCACCGGCAAAAGCGTGCTCGCCCGCGAGATTCACCGGCGCGGGGCGCAGCGCGACGGAGCGTTTGTCACCGTGAACTGCCCGAGCCTCTCGCGCGAGTTGCTGGAAAGCGAGTTGTTCGGCCACGTGAAAGGCTCGTTCACCGGCGCGGTGGGCGACACGCTGGGCAAAGTCGCCGCGGCGGACGGCGGCACGCTTTTCCTCGACGAAATCGGCGAGCTGCCGCTGGAAATCCAGCCGAAACTCCTGCGCCTGCTCCAAGAACGCGAGTATGAGCGCGTGGGCGAGGCAAAGGTGCGCCGCGCCCACGTGCGCGTCATCGCCGCCACCAATCGCCACCTCGCCGACGAGATGAAGGCGGGGCGCTTCCGCGAGGATTTGTTCTACCGGCTCAGCGTCATCAACGTCACGCTGCCCGGCCTGAAAGACCGGCCCGGCGACCTGATGCGCATGGCGACGCGCGCGCTGGGCTTTTTCCGCGCGCGCATGGGCAAACGCCTGAAAGGGTTCGCGCCGGAGGTGAGCGAGGCGTTTGTGCGCTACTCATGGCCGGGCAACCTGCGCGAATTGCGCAATGTCATCGAACGCGCGGCCATCCTCGCCTCGGGCGACACCATCGAACTCGCCGACCTGCCGGAGAATTTCCAGCCGCAATCCGACGCCCGCATCGCCGTCGGCGCGCGCGTAACGCTCGATGAACTTGAGGCCGAGCACATCCGCCGCATTCTGGCCTCGATGAAAAGTCTGGACGAGGCCGCGCGCACGCTGGGCATCGACCCGGCGACGCTCTACCGCAAACGGCAAAAAATGGGACTGCTCTGATGCCGGGCACGGACACCCCCCTCAGGCGTCTTTCCTCTTTCCTCTTTCCTCTTTCTCTTTCTCTCGTGAAACCGAAGCCCGCCTGAATCGGAGGAGAAAGACAAAGGGGCTTCTAAAAATTCTTTTTAACCGCGAAGGCAGCGAAGGAGGCGAAGGACGCGAAAGGCGCGAAGGCTATGAAGGGTGCGAAGGCTGTGAAGCCATCAGGAATCGGACAAAAACCACCAGCCGATTTATTTTTTATCTTCGGGCTTAATACCCCGCAGCTTGCTGCGTTTGTTTTTTCTTCTGCAACGGAATCCGTTGCAGTGAATTTCAATACCCCGCCCCTTGGGGCGGGGATTTTTATTACCGATGTTACGCAGAGTAGACCTTTTGAACAATCCAACGCAATCCGTCCTTGGCAGGGAGGCCTCGCCGAGGCCTCCGCCACCACGCTCCGCTTTACCCATGCAATTCCAAACCTCCTGCCCGGCCCGGCGGCGACCTCGGCGAAGCCTCCCTGCCGACGCTTCCGCGCCCGCACTACGCCG
>JAIRTK010000484.1 GCA_031254955.1 Opitutaceae bacterium | reverse complement strand
TCTAGTGTTTGAAATGCCGGATGCCGGTGAAGACCATGGCCAGGCCGCGTTCGTCGGCGGCGGCGATGACTTCGGCGTCGCGCACGGAGCCGCCGGGCTGGATGGCCGAGGTGGCACCGGCGTCGGCGGCGGCGATGAGGCCGTCGGCAAAGGGGAACATCGCCTCGCTCGCCACCACCGAGCCGCGCAGGTCAAGCCCGGCTTCGCCCGCTTTCCAGACCGCGATGCGCGAGCTGTCCACGCGCGCCATCTGGCCCGCGCCGATGCCGAGCGTCTGTTCGCCGCGACAGTAAACGATGGCGTTTGACTTGACGTGTTTGCAGACCCGCCAGCCGAACAGCATCGAGGCCCATTCCGCCGCGTCGGGCTGGCGCCGGGTCACGACTTTGAGATCGGCCTGCCGTCCGAGAAGCCGCGTGTTGCGGTCCTGCACGAGGAGGCCGCCGACGACGGAGCGTATGTCGAGGAGCGAGTCGGCGCCGGGGGCGGCTTTGGCCACCATGAGGCGGAGGTTTTTCTTTTTGGAGAAGAGCGCGAGCGCGTCGTCGCTGAAGCGCGGGGCAATGATGACTTCGGTGAAGATTTCCTTGATGCGTTCCGCGAGGCCGGCGTCGAGCGTGCGGTTGACCGCAATGATGCCGCCGAAGGGCGCCTGCCGGTCGGTGGCGAGCGCGTTTTCCCAGGCTTCGGCGAGCGTCCCGGCGCTGGCGACGCCGCAGGGGTTGGTGTGTTTGAGGATGGCGACGGTGGGGTGCTCGAATTCGCCGATGAGGTGGGTGGCCGAGGTGATGTCGAGAATGTTGTTGTAGGAGAGTTCCTTGCCTTGGAGCTGCTGGAAATGGTCGTGGAAGGTGCCGTAGAGCGCGGCGTGCTGGTGCGGGTTTTCGCCGTAGCGAAGGGACTGGGCTTTGGGGAGGGTGAGCGTGAGGGTGGCGGGCAGGCCGGCGATGGCGTCGAGGTCGGGGGGGGCGTCGGTGGTGGGGGCTGGTGTGGCGGTGGGGGCGGTGATGGCGGCGGGCTTCGTAAGCGAAGCTCCAGTTGGGAGGGGGATGGCGGCGGCGGTGGCCGGGGTGGTGATGGCGGCGGCGGTGGCGGAGAGGGTAGCGTCAGGGGCGATGGTGGCAGGAGCGGCGGCAGCGAGGGGGATGACGGCTGGGGTGGCGGCTGTGGCGGTGGTGGTGGTTTGTTTTTCGAGGTAGGCGGCGATGGCGGCGTCGTAGCCGGCGGTGCGCTGGAAGACTTTGAGCGCGAGCTTGCGGCGGAGCGCGGCGAGCGTCGCGGGGGCGGTGGCGGTTGGGTCGAGGGCGGCGAGCACGGAGCCGTAGTCGGCGGGGTCGCAGACCACGGTGACGCTTTCGTGATTCTTGGCCGCGCTGCGCAGCATGGAGGGGCCGCCGATGTCGATGTTTTCGATGGCTTCCTCGAAGGCGACGCCGGGTTTGGCGATGGTTTGCTCGAAGGGGTAAAGATTGACCACCACGAGGTCGATCATGGCGATGTCGTTGGCTTGCGCCTGGGCCAGGTGGCCGGGTTTGTCGCGGCGGCAGAGGAGGCCGCCGTGGATTCTGGGGTGAAGGGTTTTCACGCGGCCTTCCATGATTTCGGGGAAGCCGGTGTGCTGGCTGACTTCGGTGACGGGCAGGCCTTTTTCAGCCAGTAGCCTGGCGGTGCCGCCGGTGGAGAGGAGGCGGAAGCCGTGGCGTTGCACGAGGGCCGTCGCAAACTCGACAAGGCCGGATTTGTCACTCACGGAGAGGAGGGCGAGTTTTTCCATACGCCGGCCATCTTGGAGCCGGGCGGAAACAGGTGGCAAGTCAATCGTGCGGGGGGGCGAGAGGGGGGGAGGGAGAGAGGTCAAGCCCGCGAGCCGTCCGCGTAATTTCAGTTAACAAAAGAGAATTAAACAGCTCTTGCCACCGCCACCGAAAACGGTGGGAAACTCACCTTGGCAGATTGTCGTTTCGCTCGAAACCGCTTTCTCACCTCTTTTCCGCCGGGATGCGATTCAAAGCCGTGGTTACGCGAAGGCGCCCTGTGAACCATCCGATAAGTCATATCCGCGGTAGGAAGGTCTCTCCGAGGCCGCTGTCACCACGCCCCGACTTGCCAAGAAAATACTCAATCGGTCACTCCGCCCGGCGGAGGCCTCGGAGAGGCCTCCCTACCGGCGCTCCCGCGCCAAACTGCCGTCTCCAATGCGACAGAGTAAATAGGAAAGGTTCTAAGGGAGAAAGAGAAAGATAAAGAGGAAAGAGGAAAGAGAAACGAGAAACGGGGGAGATAAAGGGGAACGGGGGAGATAAAGAGGAAAGAGCTTGGGCGCATGGCTTCACTTTGCATCGCACCCGAAGAAAGAAGAAGAAAGGAGAGCGCGCGAACGCGAACGTGCAAGAGAATGGGGCGGTTTTTCAAGGGGGCGAGTTTTAGTGCGAGTTTTCAAGGGAGCAGGTTTTCAAGGGGAGTGAGTTTTCAGGGAGGACGGTTTTTCGGGCATGATTCACACACG
This sequence comes from Opitutaceae bacterium, assembly GCA_031254955.1. Classification (GTDB taxonomy): domain Bacteria; phylum Verrucomicrobiota; class Verrucomicrobiia; order Opitutales; family Opitutaceae; genus Termitidicoccus. Next base: position 14,523 of record JAIRTK010000484.1, on the reverse strand, counting down.
CGCCTTTCACACGCGCACCTGACCCGTGCCTTCGACTAGAAACTTGTAGCTGCACAGCTCGCGCAGCCCCATCGGCCCCCGGGCGTGGAGGCGGTCGGTGCTGATGCCGATTTCCGCGCCGAAACCGAACTCGAAGCCGTCGTTGAAGCGCGTGGAGGCGTTCCAGAAAACAGCGGAGCTGTCCACGCCGGCGAGGAAGCGGCGCGCGGCGGTCTCGTCCCGCGTGATGATGGCGTCGCTGTGCGCGGAGCCGTCGCGGTTGATGATCGCGACGGCTTCGTCGAGCGTGTCCACCACGCGCACGGCCAGGGTGGGCGCGAGAAACTCGGTGCGGTAATCGGCCTCGGTCGCGGCGGTGTGCGGGATTTGCCCGCGCGCGAGAATCGCGGCGGAGGCGGGGTCGCAGCGGAGTTCGACTTTTCGGGCCACGAGCGCCCGGGCCACGCGGGGCAGGAGCGTGTCGGCGGCGGCGCGATGCACGAGGAGTTGCTCGGCGGCGTTGCACACGGAGGCGCGCGAGGTCTTGGCGTTGACCGTGACGGCTTCCGCCATCGCGGGTTCGGCGGTTTCGTCGAGGTAAACGAAGCAGATGCCGTTGTAGTGCTTGATGACGGGGATGGTGGCGTTTTCCGCGACGAAGCGGATGAGCGATTCGCCGCCGCGCGGGATGATGCAGTGGATGTGGTTGTCGAGCTTGAGCAGCGTGTTGAGCGCGGCGCGGTCGGTGGTGGGGATGAGCTGGACGGCATCGGCGGGCAACCCGGCGTGCGCGAGCGCGGCGGGCAGGAGCGCGGCAAAGGCGGTGTTGGTGTGGAAAATCTCCTTGCCGCCGCGAAGGATGGAGGCGTTGCCGGACTTCAGGCAAAGGATGGCGCAGTCGATGGTGACGTTGGGGCGCGCTTCGTAAATGATGCCGATGACGCCGATGGGCACGCGGACGCGGCGGATGCGCAGGCCGTTGGGGCGCGTCGTCTCGTCCAGCAATTCGCCGACGGGATCGGGCAGCGCGGCGACCTGCCGGACGCTTTCGGCGAGGTGCGCGAGGCGCGCGGGTGTGAGCGTGAGGCGGTCGATTTGCGCCGCGGCGAGGCCGTTTTCGCGGGCCGCGGCGAGATCGCGGGCGTTCGCGGCGAGGATGGCGTCGGAGTCGGCGGGGAGTTCGAGCCGGCGGGCGAGTTCGAGCAGGGCGGCGTTTTTCCGCGCGGTGGCGGCGGTGGCGAGCGCGAGCGAGGCGGCGCGGGCGCGCTTCGCCATGGCGAGGACGAGGCCGGCGAGGTCGGCGACGGGCGCGGTGGCGGCGCCGGCGGCAGGCGCGCCGGCGGTGGTGGTGGTTTCGTTGGAGGGCATGGCGGCGGAGGACGGAGGGATGCGGTGGTTTGAAAATGGAAGAGAACGGAAAGAAGAGAGAACGAGAACGAGAACGAGAACGAGAACGATTTTTCAAACGGCGGCCAACAGGACAACGGCACGCTCCCCGAAAATGCGCCGGCGACCGGGAGAGCGCCGGCATCCTGCCGCCCCCGGCATGGACGCCGCGCGCCGTCACCCCAGGCACGGACTGTCACAAGCCATCCCTGCTCAAACCCTGCAAAAATCCTACGATGCCCGCTCTCTCCAACAAGTCATGCCCCGCCATGCGCGAGGAATTAAAAAATCCAAAAACTTTCTTACCTCGTCAGATATTCAGCCTCATTGATACAGATGTTTTATTCTTCAACTTAACCCACGCAACCAACCAAGAATTTTCCCAATCACCATAATTAATTTCGCGTAGCTTCGGCTATTGTCAGTATCGAAACCTTGGAAATTTCACACGACAAACGGCCACCAGAAAACCGCGCTTAGTGCACGCCTCAGTCGGGGCGCGTTGAAAGCGTTTTTCTGGTGGGCCTTCCAAGGTGCCCTGATACTGGACGCAAGTAAATGCGTCCCTTTTTTATTGTTTGTTTTCCGACGGAACCCCGCCCGGAATCAAGAATGCTTTTGAAAATAATTTCATTCATAATTATAAAATGAATACATATAATGAAATCCCGTGGCTTAGGCGATCCGGTGTCTGCACCGGCTTGCTTTTGGCCAATCTGCTTACCTGCGGCCTGTTCCCAGGCATTTTGATCGTGACGATTGTCTTGTTGACCGGCGACGTTTATTACAAAGTGACAGAACCCGACGGCAGCCTGAAGAAATGGGGAACGACCAACAGAGTGGCGGCCATATTAATCGCGCTTGTTTATATAGCCATCGTAACAAGCGTTTTACTATCCAGATGAGCATTAATGCGTTCAGCTCTGGCATGACGTGGCAGTCGGCGGGCACCCGCCGAAAAACAAAAACTTCCACGGCGATTGCTGATTTTTGATTGCCATATCTATGGCAATCAAAGTTTAACCAAAAAATACCATGATTATCTGGAGCGGATTTGGAATAATCGTCCCCATGATCGCCTGTGCCTTCGTCGGTGCGAGCATGGCGGCGGCGGGATCAACATCTGATGGGAAAATCCCCATATTGTTTGGATTGATATTGTCTGGAATTGCATGTTACTTTCTTGACAGGATTATTGAAAAGAGATTTACGCGGACGGTGATCGACAAGGAAACCGGACATGAGTTCAAAATAGGAATGACGAGTTCCTTTTTCTTTATTCCCATGAGGTTTTTCATTGTGATATTTCCTGTGATAGGAATCGTGCAATTATTCAGATAAGCCTCGGAAGATTTCAAATTAAGAGCATCTATCAAAAAGAAAAACAGGCGGCCTGTTGTGGCGCGGAGGACACAGGGCGCGAGCCGCAGAGGCCACGGAGATTTTGCCTGAAAAGGTTTTTTCTCTCTGTGCTCTTCGTGTCGGAGATTTGTGTCAAAACAGACTTTATTTGCCTTTTTGCGTCTTTGCGTGGGTTATTTCGTTGGGCACTCTAAGAAATAAAACAATATATCTCGAATCCCCTCTTTCCTCCGCCCCTTTTTTGCCCCTTTGGATGGCTGCAGGGGCATCTCATTTGAAAATAATATCGGGACGGAGCAAAAATAAAACGCCGCTTTCGTTTACTCCGTCAGGCGCACGATTCTGTTTTTTTGATAGGGCGGGTGCGCGTTCAAAAACGGGCGCGCTTTTTCAATCATGCCATCAACGCCGCCCTCACCATAAAAATACAGGGCGACCTCCGAGGGGCCGATCCAGTGGCTCCGAATCAACGCCCCGTTGTTCGAGAGCAGGTCTGTCAAGTCAGCGACCATCTCGCTCAGGTTTTTCGTCTTGCACGTGTTCGCGTTGGGCAAATCGGACGTCTTGATATAGACGGCAAACCCCTCAAGCTGCCCGACGGGATGCGCGGACAACTTTTCCCCGCTCTTTGCGCGAAATGTCAGCAGGGAGCCTTTGGCGACTCCGAGCCTATGGACGGCGGTGAGCACGGTCTGCCGGGTCGCCTCCGAGTCGTCCGCCAGGTCGATTTCAATATCGCAGGCCTCCGGCTCCTTGTTTTCCGAAAGCGCCGTGCCGCCGCCGCTGACGCAGCCGATTTTTTTGCCGCGCAGCACCCTGTCCAGCCCGTCCTCAATGCGCTCGTGGCGAACCTCCGGTTGGAGCCGCATGTTCAGCGCGATGGTGGCAAAAGCCCCCGGCTCAAACTCAAAATCCCCGCCCTCGCCGCCCCCGCCCGCCTCGTCCTCCACCTCACCGGCGGCTTTCCTCGCCCACTGCAACATCTGGAAAGTATCCGGGAAATCGTCGCCGAGTTCGATGGCGCGCTCAAAGTGGCGGGCGGCCTCGGCCTCGCGTCCGTCCATGTAATACAGCGAATAGCCCACGCGAAAATGCCAGTGCGGATCGTTCGCCCCCCGCTCGCGCACCGACAAAAGCAGCGTCAGCGCCTCGTCATAGCGGCTGAGGTTGTTCAATGCCCGCGCATGTTTGTTGATAATGTCATAATCCTTCCCGGTCTCCGGCAGCGCCTCGATTGCCTTTACAATTTCCTCGTGACGGCCTGTCTCGTGCCACTGGTCAAGTTGTTGATATAATGCTTTGTTCATTGGGATTTTTCGGGCTGGTCAATTGGGCATCGGCTTGAGGAAGTCAAACCGGGATATACGATTATTGACTCCCCGTTATGCTGAGTGGCTGTTTTTCACGGCAAAGGTTCCTTCGCCGGCAGACATTATCCGCTTCGGATTTCCGGGCGCCGGGCAGCCGTGCGCGCCGCAATCTCAGCCAGCCGCGGAGGACTTCCCTTGCGGGCGGGGCGGGTGGAAAACCGCGCGATGGGGCGAAAGGCAGGCGCCGGATGCCGCAGGTGACAAGCCGCCCCCAATCCTGACTTTCCTGTTTGACACATCTGTCAAACCCCGTCTTTCTCCCCGCTCGATGCCAGAAACCGAGACCACCATTCTCCTCGCCGCCAAGACGGTTTTTCTCCGCAAGGGACTCGAAGCCGCGTCCATGCAGGACATCGCCGTCGAGGCCGGCATCAGCCGCACGTTGCTGCATTATTATTACCGCACGAAGGAGACCCTTTTCCGCGCGATTCTCGTGCACGCCGTCAGCGAAATCATCCCGCGCATCGCCAGCATCGTCGAGACCGACCTGCCGCTCATGACCAAGATCGAGCGCGTGGTGGACAACTACCTCCAGCTCCTGCTCGACGACCCGCTGCTGCCCCATTTCTTCGTCATCGAAATCCGCCGCGACCCGCAGGTGCTCGTCGAGCTTATCCGCTCGCGCAGCGGAAACTTCGGCGCGCTCCACCGCGTGCAACAGCAAATCGCCGACGAGCTGCGCATCCCCGTGCCCGCCAAACACGCGCTCGCGCACCTGTTCACCAGCGTTTACGGGCTGGTGCTGTTTCCGTTTCTCGCCAAGCCCGCGCTCGACGAGGTGTTTTTCGGCGACGATCCGCAGGCGTTTCCGCGCTTCATGCAGGCGCAGAAACCCATCATCCTGGCCATGCTGGCCAGCCTGATGAAGACGCCCCCGGCGGCCCCGGCAAACGGCTCGCCAAAGGCAAAAAAACAAAACTCCCCCCGCCGCTCCCCCGCGCCCCGCCGTTGATTCGTCGTATCCGACATGCAACCCCAAGCCGAATTTCACGCCGGCCTCGATGTCGGCTCCACCACGCTCAAACTCGTCATCGTCGAGCCTGCCGGCGGCGGCATCGTCTTCTCCGAATACCGCCGTCATAACACCGACATCCTCGCCGGCCTGCGCGCCGTGTTCGCCGGTGCCCGCGCGGTCATCGGCGCCGGTGCGCGCATCGCGCTCACCGTCACCGGCTCCGCCGGCATGGGCCTCGCCGAAGCGCACGGCATCCCGTTTCTCCAGGAAGTCATCGCCGCCGCCGAGGTCGTCACCCGGCGCAATCCCGGCATCCGCACCCTCATCGACATCGGCGGCGAGGACGCGAAAATGATTTTCTTCGCGCCCGGCCGCGCGCCCGACATCCGCATGAACGGCTCCTGCGCCGGCGGCACCGGCGCGTTCATCGACCAAGTCGCCACGCTCCTCGGCGTCGAAGTCGCGCAACTCGACGCGCTCGCGCGCGACGCCCGCACGGTGCACCCCATCGCCTCGCGCTGCGGCGTGTTCGCCAAGACCGACATCCAGAACCTCCTCGCGCGCAATGTCCCCCCCGCCGACATCGCCGCGAGCGTCTTCCACGCCGTCGCCCTCCAGATCGTCACCACGCTCGCGCGCGGCCGCGACATCATGCCCCGCCTGCTGCTCTGCGGCGGCCCGCTCGCCTTCATCCCCGGCCTGCGCGCCGCCTGCCTGAAGCAGATGAACATCTCCGAGTCCGACTGCGCCGTGCCGGAAAACGCCGCGCTCGTCCCCGCTCTCGGCTGCGCCATCGCGCGCGACCAAGCCCGCCTCGCCGGCACCATCGACGAACTCCTCGCCCGCTTCTCCGCCGCGCGCCCCGGCATGGCGCCCATGAACGGCGCCCGCCTCGAAAAACTCTTCGCCGACCCCGCCGCCTACGCCGCGTGGAAAACCGCCAAGCAACGCCACGCGCTCCCCCGCGTCGCGCTCGACGCCCTCGAAACCGACACCTGCTTCCTCGGCATCGACTCCGGCTCGACCACCACGAAAATCGTCGCCATCGACGCGCGCGAACGCGTCCTGTTCGCCTTCTACGAAAAAAACAACGGCAACCCGCTCGCCGCCGCGCGCAAAGGCCTCGCGCGCTTCCACGACGAAGCCGCCGCCGCCGGCCACCCCGCGCTCCGCATCGCCTCCGCCGCCGTCACCGGCTACGGCGAAGACCTGATCAAGGCCGCCTTCGACTTCGAACTGGGCCTGGTCGAGACCATCGCGCACTACCTCGCCGCGCGCAAACTCGCCCCCGCGGTCACCTTCATCCTCGACATCGGCGGACAAGACATGAAGGCCGCCTTCATCGAAAACGGCGCCATCGTGCGCCTCGACATCAACGAAGCCTGCTCCTCCGGCTGCGGCTCCTTCATCGAAGGCTTTGCCAACTCGCTCCGCCACACCGCCGCCGAATTTTCCGCGCTCGCCTGCGCCGCCGACGCCCCCTGCGACCTCGGCACGCGCTGCACCGTGTTCATGAATTCAAAGGTCAAGCAATCCCTCCGCGAAGGCTCGACCCTCCAAGACATCGCCGCCGGCCTCGCCTACTCCGTCGTCAAAAACTGCCTCTACAAAGTCCTGAAACTGAAAAACCCCGGCGACCTCGGCGCGCACATCGTCGTGCAAGGCGGCACCATGCGCAACCACGCCGTCGTCCGCGCGCTGGAACGCCTGACCGGCCGCGAAGTCCTCTTCGCCGACGTGCCCGAACTCATGGGCGCCTATGGAGCCGCGCTGCACGCCCTGAGCGCGCACCACGCGCGCAGGAACAATGCCGCCAACACCGACACCGCCGTGCGGCATTCCACATTATCCATTATCAAAGCTCCATTGGACGGCGAAACCGCCGAAGACATCACCTGCCCCGGCTGCGAAAACCGCTGCTCCGTCCGCAAATACACCTTCGCCAACGCCAACACCTTTTTCTCCGGCAACAAATGCGAAAAAATCTTCACCAACCGCGGGACCACCGCCCGCAAAGGCGAAAACATCTACTCCTTCAAATACACCCAAATCTTTGGCCGCGCCAGCACCGCCCCAGCTCCGCTCAACACCGCCCCCGCCCCGACCAACGCCGCCGCCGCCCCACCCAACTCCCCCGCCCCGCCCAACACCGCCGCCCCCGGAGCACCGACGCCCCATGCCCCATACACCCTTCACCAAGCACCATCAAGTGAGCGCAAAACGCTCACCATCGGCATCCCCCGCGCGCTGAATTACTACGAAAACTACCCCTTCTGGCACGCGCTGCTCACCACCGCCGGAGCACGCGTCGTCCTCTCCGGACGCTCCACCTTCAACCTCTACGAAAAAGGCGCGGGCACCATCATGTCCGACAACATCTGCTTCCCCGCCAAACTCGTCCACGGCCACATCCACGACCTCATCGCCCGCAAAGTGGACCGCATCCTCATGCCCTTCGTCGTTTACGAACAACGCGAAGACACCCGCTCCGTCAACACCTTCAACTGCCCCATCGTCACCGGCTACTCCGACGTTATCCGCAGCGCCATCGACCCCGAAAAAAAACACGGCATCGCGCTCGACGCCCCCGGCATCACCTTCCACGACACCCGGCTCCTGGAACGCGCCTGCCGTGGTTACATTGTGGACACACTCGGCCTCCCCGCGCGCGCCTTCCCGCGCGCCTTCGCCGCCGCGCTCGCCGCCCAGACCGCGCACGCCCGCGACCTCGCCGAAAAAGCGCGCGCCATCGCCGCGACCGCCGCCGAAAAAAACCGCCTCCTCATCCTCCTGGCCGGACGCCCCTACCACGCCGACCCGCTCATCCAGCACAAAGTCGCCGACATGATCGCGGCCTTCGGCGCGCACATCATCAGCGAAGACATCGTCCGCCTCGACGACGACCCCGCCGCCGCCGACCCCGGCACCGTGCGCCAATGGGCCTACACCAACCGCATCCTCAAAGCCGCCCGCTGGGTGGCCGGCGCCCCCGCCCACGTCCACCTCGTTCAACTCACCTCCTTCGGCTGCGGCCCCGACGCCTTTGTCATCGACGAAACCGGCGACATCCTCCGCCGCGCCGGCAAAAGCCACACCATCCTGAAAATCGACGACATCAACAACCTCGGCTCCCTCCGCCTCCGCATCCGCTCCCTCGTCGAAAGCCTCGCCTACCGCGCCGGCCAAAGAGGAAGCGGCATCCCGCCGCTTCCCATCCCGCGCGAAGAGACAAACGGCAAGACGCCGCTTCCCCCCCCTCACACCACCGGCTCGCCCCCGATTCCCCATTCCACCACCCCCGCCTTCACCGCCGCCGACCGCCGCCGCACCATCCTGGCACCCTTCTTTTCCGAAACCTACTCGCCCTTCATCCCCGCCATCCTCGGCCTCATGGGCTACCGCGCCATCAACCTCCCGCCCGCCAACGACACCTCCATCGACTACGGCCTCAAATACGCCAACAACGAAGTCTGCTACCCCGCCACCCTCGTCGTCGGCGACATCATCCGCGCGCTCAACTCCGGCCAATACCCGGCCCGCGAAACCGCCGTCGGCATCACGCAAACCGGCGGACAATGCCGCGCATCGAACTACATCGCCCTCATCAAAAAAGCCCTCGTCGCCGCCGGCCATCCGGACATCCCCGTCATCTCCGTCGCCACCGCCGACGGCGCCCTCTCCAACGACCAACCCGGCTTCCGACTGCGCTGGCGCGGCAACATCCGCCCCACCATCGCCGCCATCCTCTACGCCGACCGCATCGCGCAAATGCACAACGCCACCGCCCCCCGCGAACGCGCGCCCGGCGCCTCCGCCCGCCTGCGCGACGACTACGCCGCGGCCGGCGCCGCCTGCGTCGCCCGCCGCGACCTCCCCGCCCTCTACCAACTCCTCCGCGAAGCCGCGCGCGACTTCAACGCCGCCGCCGACCCCGCCCAAACCCGCGTCCCCCGCATCGGCATCGTCGGCGAAATCTACGTCAAGTACAACTCCATCGGAAACAAAAACATCGTCGAATGGCTCATCGCCCAAGGCATCGAACCCGTCGTCCCCCCCCTCGCCGGCTTCTTTCTCCAAGAATTCCCCAACCGCCGCACCAACATCGCGCAAAACCTCGCCCGCCGCACCGGCCTCCCCTTCATGGACACGCTCGCCTACGCCCTCGTGCGCCATTACCTGAAAAAGTTTGACCGCATCGGCTCCGCCTTCCGCCACCATCACCCCTTCCCCGACATCTACCGGGAAGCGAAGACCGCCTCGCGCATCATCAACCTCGCCGCCCAATACGGCGAAGGCTGGCTCATCCCCGCCGAACTCGCCTCCTTCGCGCACCGCGGCATCCACAACGCCGTCAGCCTGCAACCCTTCGGCTGCATCGCGAACCACCTCGTGGCCAAAGGCATTGAAAAACGCATCCGCGACCTCTACCCGCGCATGAACCTCCTCTTCCTCGACCTCGACAGCGGCGCCAGCGAAGCGAACCTCCTGAACCGCCTCCACTTCATGATCCAAAACGCCCGAGTGGAAGCCACCCGATCCCCCGCGCCCGAATTAGTGGAAGCCTGACACGGATGGCGCGGAGTTTTGCTCCTATTACTGACTGCCGTTACGCGCTGCTGGTGTAACGCAGATTTCCTCCTTGGGAGCGGGAGCGCTGGTAGGGAGGCCTCGTAGAGGCCTCCGCGAAAACGCTTCGATTTCTCATGCCGTCCCGATTTCCCCATGAAAATTCAAACCGCCAGCCCCGTCTGGCGGAGGCCTCGGAGAGGCCTCCCTACCGGCGCTCCCGCGCCAGACCTCTTGTGTTGGCGACACTATAAACCGAAAAGGCTCTAACGCGAGACAGAGCGGCCCCTGTGGCAGTGCGGTTCGGGTGGCACAGGCGGTTCGCCCGTGGACGGCGCTCCGCGCCGCAAACCTCCCGGACTCATGGGCGAGTCGCCCAGGCCACTCAATCCCATAAGCCCTCCGCGCAACCTCAGCTAACCAAGGAAAAACTCATGGGACACGCTGGCTATGGGACGCGCTGGCGCCAGACCAAGGCCGTGGCGCGACTTAAACCGACTTAAATCGACTTCCGCCGAACCAAGGCGAAACCAAGCGCCGTGGAACGGTGGTGGTTTGCATTTCAGCGCCGGAGGGGTGCCGCGTTGAGCCGGTGGCGCTCGAACGCCGCGAGGGAACAACCGGAAATCGAGATTTGACCAACGTGCCCTGAAAGCACCTTCGCACATCCGCACATCCGCACATCTGCACATCTGCACATCTGCACATCCGCGTGAGACCAACCGGGTTGGGATGAAGGAAAATCAAGCACTGATACCAGTTCCGAAGCATTTTTAGACTTTAGGCAGGATTGGTGCCCTAGGTAGGGCAAGGCGTCCCGCCGAGCCGTTGCCACCCCTCGGCTCGGCGGGACGCCTCGCCCTACCCAAAATATAAATCTCGTTCGGACATGGTATGAAAGGCCGGCAGCGCGGCACGAGATGGAAGAGGAAAACCGGCATGCGCGCGCACGGCGCTGCCGCCTCTTTGGGGCGTGGGGTCTTGCTTCCGGCTCCGTGGATTCCTCGCTGCGCCCGTCACCCGCGAGTTTGGCTCGAGGAATCCTCGTTCGCCAAGGCCACGGCCTCACGCATAGGCGATCGCGAGGCAACCGTGAATCGTCCGCGAATGCTCGAAAAAATCCGCGGACACGGACGGCTCCGGGCCAAACTCAGGCGCTTCGGCCACCATGAGCCGGCGCAGGTTTTCGCGGGCGCGCGCAATGCGGCTTTTCACCGTGCCCACGTTGATGCCGATGGTGTTGGCGATCTCCTCGTAGGGCAGGTTCAGGATGTTGCGCATCGTGAGGATTTCGCGGTGCACCGGATCGAGTTTTTCCATGCAGCGCGCGACCAGCTCCGTGAATTCCTGCGTGACGGTTTCCTGAAGCGGGCTGCGCGACTCCGCCGCGATCAAATCGGAAAATGTGGCCGACGAATCCTCGCCCAGCGACAACTCCAACGATATGGAATCCTGGCGGCGGCGGCGGAAGAAATACCAATAGCGGTTGCGCGAAAGGTTCAGCGCGATGCGATACAGCCAGGTCGCCAGCGAGGAATCGCCGCGAAATTCCGCCAGCCCGCGATGCGCGCGGATAAAAGTGTCCTGCGTGATTTCCTCGGCGTCGGAGGCATTGCGCAAGAGATTCTGGGCAAGCCCGAAGATGCGTCCGCGATAGCGTTCCATGATTTCGACAAACGCCTGTTCGTGGCCCGCGCGGAATCGCTCGACCAATTTCGCATCGTAGGCGGCCTCGCGCGCGGAATCGGAGGAAAATGCTGTCGTCGCGGCCTCGGGCTGGCATTCGACAGCGGAGCCGGCGGCTCCCTCTGCGCGTTTCCCAGAGGGTGCCGTGATCGAATCGTCGGTGAGTGTAATCATAGGAAGCGAACTGGATCCGTTAAATGAGTCGGAGATTTCCTTAGACCAGTTCATGTGCCAATATCAGGAATCCCAACACAACCTATTTTAAAACAATATATTATAATGTCAACTCATAATCCCCCTCCCATGCGTCGTGCAAAATGCCCTGCGGCCCTGCAAGGCCGTCATGCAAAATGCACAATAGCTGTCGAATGCGCCTTGGGCAGGCCAGTGCGGCCAGTTTGTCGTAACGCAGGTTGTCAGGCTTCTCGCTTCGCTCGGAACCCAGAGAGAAGCGGCGCATGACCTCAGTTTCTAATACCCTTTGCAGTCAAAAATCCCCTTCAGGTAGGGCGAGGCGTCCCGCCGAACCGCGCGCGGTTCACACGGCTCGGCGGGACGCCTCGCCCTACCTTTAACGGCTTCCATTGTGTGAATTTCATTCGCAAAGGGTATGCTACCCTTTCCCAGTGAACAGGACCCTTTAGGAGCAGAGCCATGTAGGGGCTTCGCTTGCGAAGCCCGCTGCTGGAGCACGGCCTTTGCTGGCTCACGGTTATCAAGCCGGGTGTCGCAAGCGACGCCCCTGCAAAAGAGTGCTTTTCATTGGTAATGGGTATCATTTGAAAATGAACGAGTCGCGCGATCCGTCCTGAATCACCCCAAGTATTCTAAAACAGGATACAACAAGGTTTGCGTGATTCGGGATGTTTCAGGAAAACTCCTGAAAAGGCCGGGATTCCGGCACCGTGTCGCCTTTTCGGGTTACACTTTTCAGAATGAAAGTTTCTCGAAATTTTATGCGACTTGGCAGTAGGCGCCACGGCCTTCGCCGTTGTAGTTTTCGTAAACGTGCTCAAACAAGACCGTGCATTTCTGCCGGTAGAGTTCCTTCGTATAAGCCCGCGGCAAGCCGTTGTCCAAGGCGTCTTCAATCGCCAGTTGGAGTTGCGAGCGCGATGCGGCTTTTTCTTTCCAATTCAGGACGAGCAAGCCTTGCAGTTTCACCAATAATTCGCGGGCGACCTTTTTGACCTCGTTTCGTTCCTCGGCGGTCAGTTCCGGCGCGGGGCGGGTGAGCAGGTCGAAAATCACGAGTTCTTCCTCGCTCAGGTTTTCGCGCACATGCCTTTGCTGTTCGTCGTTCAAGGCGCGGCTCAACGCCAGCAGTTGCGCATACAAGTCCTCCACGTTGCGGCTGCCGTTGTTGTAGGACTCGATCAGTTCCTCGAATTTTTCCAGATAATCGGTGCGCGTCCGATTGAGACGCACGAGTTTTTCCAGTTGGGCGCGCACCGCCGCCTTGAGGATTTCGAGGTCGGTGTTTTTCGTTTTCGATTTCTTGAACTGTTTCGCCAGCGCCTCGAAATCTATTTTCGAGAGGTCGAGCGCGGCCCACGGTTTGGCGGGCATGGCAACCCCGCTGATTGAATCGTCCAAGACGCCTTGGATGCCTTCCATCACGGCGGAAATATCCACCGGATTCGGGTTCAGCTTTGTTTGCATCGCCTCGGCAATCGCAGTGAGGCACGCCATGCGGCTGGAAAATTCCACCGCTGACGGGTCGGGCTTCACCGCCTTGTAGAGCAGATTGGCGAAACGCTGGTGCGCCAGAAACTCGCCGCGCAACGCGTCCGGCGAGATGAGCGCGTTCACGGCGGCGTCCATTTTGTCGAGACGTTCGAGACTGCCGGCGGGCACCGTCTCAATCGCCGCGATGTCCACGCCGTGCCTGGCGCAGAACGCAACGGCGGCGGCGATTGCCTTGCGCAGTTCGTCCGCGAGTTCGGATTTCTTTTTGAGGGGCGTTTCGCCGTTTTTGCCGACACCGTAGATCGCGAGCGCTTTTTCGAGCGAGGCGAAGACGTTGGCGTAGTCCACGATGATGCCGCTCTGCTTGCCGGGAAACACGCGGTTTGCGCGCGCGATGGTCTGCATGAGCGAGTGATTCCGCATCGGCTTGTCCAAATACAGCGTGGAGCAGCTTGGCGCGTCGAAGCCGGTCAGCCACATGGCGCAGACAAACACGAGGCGCAGCGGGTCTGCGGGGGCCTTGAATTTCTCGTCCAATCCCGGCTCGGAATCGTTCATGCGCCGGCGGTGCGGCACGATGTCGAGGCCGAGCTTTTTCATTTGCTCGATCTCGTTTTGCGCGGGCGAAACAATCAGCGCCATATCGGTCGTCTTGAGCACATGCAGGCGTTGGTTGAGTTCGCGGAGTTTGGCGGCATTCGCTTCGGCGGTTTCGGGCGTCTTTGATTTTGGCGAAGTGGCGTATTTTGCGAGTTCGGCGATTTCCTTTTCCACGCGTTGCTGTTCCGCCGTCCAGTGTTTGCGCACTTTGTCGTGCATCTTGAGCGCGGTGGCTTTGTCGATGGAAACCACCATCGCCTTGCCGATGAAGCCGCGCCCGAGAAAATGGCGCACGATGTCCTTTGCCACGGTTTCCAGGCGGTCGTCGCGCGTGAGGATGTGGTATTGGCGGCTCAATTCGCGTTCGAGCTTGGCTTCTTGTTCGGGGTCGAGTTCCGCCGCTTCGATGAGGGCGTAAATGTCTTCGTTGAGGTCGGGGTTGACGAGTTGCAGTTCCGGCGTGCGGTTTTCGTAGAAAAGCGGAACGGTCGAGCCGTCCTCGACGGATTGCTGGAAATCGTAGATGGACACGTAATCGCCGAAAACCTCCTTCGTGCGCTCCTCGCCCGCGATGAGCGGCGTGCCGGTGAAGGCGAGAAACGCGGCCTTGGGCAGCGCGGCGCGCATGTTGACGGCGAGCGTGTCGTATTGGCTGCGGTGCGCCTCGTCGGTCAGCACGACGATGTCGGAGCGGTCGTTGAGCAGCTCGGGCGTTTGGAACTTGTGAATCAGGGAAAAAACGTAGCGGTGATTGCCGCGCAGCAATTCGCGCAGGTGCGCGCCGCTCGACGCATGGCACGCGTCGCCTTCCGCTTCGCTGACCGCGCCGGTGGTTTTGAAAGTCTTGGCAATCTGGTCGTCGAGTTCCACGCGGTCGGTCACGACGACAAACGTCCAGTTCCCCGCGAGCTTGCGCAGCACTTTTTGCGC
>JAIRTK010000284.1 GCA_031254955.1 Opitutaceae bacterium | reverse complement strand
GCGTTGCCTGCGGGTGCAGGGCGCTCGCGTTGCTCGCGTCCGGCGGCGGGACGCCGCCGCTCCTTGCGCGAGCGCGCTTTGGGAGACTCGAATTTGAATCGCCCCCGGCCACGCCTTTGTTCTTCCCGCCTCGTTCTTCGTTCTCGTTCTCGTTCTCGTTCTCCCTCAGCGGCACCGTCCAGAGGAGAAAGAGGAAAGAAGAAAGAGAAAGAGAACGAAGGAAGGAGGGGGGGCGCGAGGGCGGACACATGATCTCGCTGGGGTTACGCGGACGAAGGTATTTTGAACCACCCAACGCAATCCGTCCCTGGTAGGGAGGCATCTCCGATGCCTCCGTGGGCACGCCTCGGACGCTTGGGAAATTCCAACTGTTTTTGTCCGCTCGGCGGAGGCCTCGGAGAGGCCTCCCTACCGGCGCTTCCGCGCCAAATTTTTGTTTCCTCTGCGACAGAATAAAGAGGGAATGCTCGCATTTTGGCGTTACTTCGTTGCCGGTTAATAGGCGTTAAAAGCGTATTCGGCCCGGCGGAACGCCGGGCTGAACTCGGGTTTGGGCGGGACGCCAAAAATTGCACGCGGGACGCGGGCGTTCCCCGGAGATTTGCGTCTCTTTTGATGTATCGGGGCGGTTTATTGTTTCCCGGGCCGCACTTGTTCCAGCGGGAGGTCGTGCAGGGTGAGTTCCGGGTTTTTTTCTTTGAAATAGGCCATCGTCCACTCGTTGGGGAAGAGGATGACGGGGTGGTCGAATTTGTCCGTGCCGAGGCTCACGCCGCTGGCCACGATGAGGGCGGACGGGGTCGCGAGCGCGGGGTGCGGTTCCAGCCATTTCAGGAGCGTCCAGGGGGCGGATTCGAGGCGCGATTCGGCGTTGTATTCGGACTTGAGGCGCCATTGCACGACTTCGAATTGGAGCGGGCCGACGGCGGCGAGGAGCGTCGCGCCGGGCGGGGCGTGGCGGGCGTTGAAGGATTGCACGACGCCTTCTTGAAGGAGTTGTTCGAGGCCGGCGCGGTATTTTTTCGCGTCGGAGGAGGCCGGGTTGGACAGGTAGGCGAAGACTTCGGGGGGGAAGCGCGGGATTTCGTCGTAGGTGATGCCGCGATCTTCGGTGAGTGTGTCGCCGATGCCGAAGGTGTCGTGTCCAACCAGTCCGATAACGTCGCCGGGCCAGGCTTCGTCAACGGTTTCGCGTTCTTGGCCGAAGAGTTTGTGCGAGGAGGAGAGGCGGACGTTTTTGCCGGTGCGTTGGTGGGTGACCACCATGTCGCGGGTGAATTTGCCCGAGCATACGCGGAGGAAGGCGATGCGGTCGCGGTGCTTGGGGTCCATGTTGGCCTGAATTTTGAAAATGAAGCCGGAAAATTTGGGGTGTTCCAAGGGAACTTGGGCGCGGGGTGAAGTGGCCGGGGAATCGGTGGCGGTGTTGGTGGGAGGTTTTTTTTGGGGGGCCGTGTCGTGCGGGTTGGCGGGGGGCGTCGCGTCGCGCGTCGTTTGCGGGGGGCGGGAGGGGCCTGCGTCCGCGCGGGGGGGGCGCGTGTTTCGCGGCGGGTTGATGGTGGCGGTGGCGGGCGCGGCGGTGGCGGCGGTGGCGGTGGCGTTTCGTCGTGGTTGCGGCGGGATGGAGTCGCGGAGGAAGCCGTCGAGGAGGAGCTGGATGCCGAAGTTGTTGATGGCGGAGCCGAAATAGACGGGCGTCTGTCGTCCGGCGTGGATGGCGGCGAGGTCGAGGGGGTGGCCGGCGGCGTCGAGCATTTCGAGTTGTTCGGTGACTTCGTGGAGGGTGTGGGCATCGAGGCGGTCGCGGACGATGGGGGCGGCGAGGTCGGTGATGTTGACCGGGGCTTCGTAGGCGCCGCCGGGGACGCGCGCGAAGAGGTGGACGGCGCGGGCGCGGCGGTCGAACACGCCGCGGAAGGCGGGGCCGTTGCCGAGCGGCCAGATGACGGGGGAGGCGGCGAGGCCGAGGACGTTTTCGAGTTCGTCGATGAGTGCGAGGGCGTTGAGCGTGGGGCGGTCGCACTTGTTCATGAAGGTGAAGATGGGGATGCGGCGGCGGCGGCAGACTTCAAAGAGTTTGCGGGTCTGCGGTTGCACGCCGCGTCCGGCGTCGATGACCATGAGCGCGGCGTCCACGGCGGTGAGCACGCGGTAGGTGTCTTCGGAAAAGTCTTTGTGGCCGGGGGTATCGAGGAGGTTCACGGCGAAGGGCGGCGCGCTGGTGGCGGCGTCGGGCGCATCGTCGGCGGCGGCGCCGGGCGGGGGGCGGTAGTCGAACTGGAGGACGGTGGAGGAGACGGAGATGCCGCGTTGCTTTTCGAGTTCCATCCAGTCGGAGGTGGTGGCGCGCTGGTTTTTGCGCGCGGTGACGGTGCCGGCGAGGTGGATGGCGTTGCCGTAGAGGAGGAATTTTTCGGTGAGGGTGGTTTTGCCGGCGTCGGGGTGCGAGATGATGGCAAAGGTGCGTCGGCGGGCGATTTCGGCGGCGGGAGACATGGGGAGTGCGGAATGCGGGATGCAGATTTCGGGATGCAGGATGCGGGATGCGGGATGCGGGATGCGGAGTGCGGATTTCGGAGTGGATGGGAGAATGACGCGGTTGTGAAAGGGAGGCGGAAAAACGCGAAGGACAAAAATGAAGGAAAAGGGGTGACGTTAGCAGGCGCGGGGCGGGCCGCGACAGAAAATTCCGGCGCGTGCGATTTTGCTTCTCCGCGCCGTCGAAGGCGTGATGATGCCGCGCATGTCCACGCCCACCGTCAGCGCCACCGCCGCGTCCGCCAGCGGCGCCGCCTGCCTGAAACTCAAACCCAACGCGAAAGCGCGCGTGCTCGCCGGACACCCGTGGGTGTTCGTCAACGAGGTCGAGGCGCTCCTGCCGTCCGCGCACGATGGCGAGGTGGTGGAGTGCCGCGATCGGACGGGCCGCCTGCTCGGCAGCGGCATCTACAACAGTCGCTCGCAAATCTGCTGGCGCCGGCTGGC
>JAIRTK010000167.1 GCA_031254955.1 Opitutaceae bacterium | reverse complement strand
TCAATCATTTAACAATCCCTCTCATTAAAAATCCCCCTGGTGTGGGGGGGGTGCCCCCCGCCGCGCCGCGGGGCGGGGGCCGGCGCCCGGGCCCACGCCTCGCCCTACCTTTAACGGCTTCCTTGGCGGGATTTTCATTGAGAAAGGGTATGACACAGACTTCCACGGGTTTTTATTAAAAAACCAATCTGTGGGAATCTGTATAATCTGTGGACAGTCTTTTTAAATCGAGTCATCCGTGCCTCCACGATTGAATCTTCCTTCATTTAAAAGAGTGAAGAACCGAAAAAGAAAACTCATCAAGCGCATGCTCATCATCGGGCTTTCCCTCGCCGGCGTGTTCATGGCCGCCGTCCTCGCCTATATGCAGCACCCGAAATTCGGACGGCTGCCGCGCGGCGAACGCCTGGCCAGAATACAAAAATCGCCCCATTACAAGGACGGGCGTTTCCAGAACACCGTGCCCACGCCGGGGCTGGCCGAGGACGCGGACACGTTCGCGCTCTACAAGGAGTTTTTCTTTGGCGACAAATCCAAACGGACCCCGCCCGCGCCGCTTCCCTCGGTGAAAAGCGACTTGAGGAGCCTCGACGCCGGAAAAGACGCGCTGGTTTGGTTCGGCCACTCGTCGTATTTTTTGCAAATCGGCGGAAAGCGGATGCTGGTGGACCCGGTTTTCAGCGGGGCGGCCTCGCCGGTTTCCTTCACCACCCGGGCCTTCGCCGGGTCGGACAGCCATGCGGCGGATGACATGCCCGGCATCGACTACCTGTTCATCACGCACGACCACTGGGATCACCTGGACTATGAAACGGTCGGGAAACTGAAACCCAAGGTCGGGAAAATAATCTGCGGGCTGGGCGTCGGGGAGCACCTTGAATACTGGGGCTTCGACCGGAGCCGCATCATCGAGCTGGATTGGGGCGAGAAGTGCCTGCCGGACGACGGCGTCACGGTGCATTGTTTCACGGCGCGGCATTTTTCCGGGCGGGCGTTCTCGCGCGACCGGTCGCTCTGGGCGTCGTTTCTGGTCACGGTGCGGAATCCTGCCGGCTCCCCGGAAAAAGGGGATTCTCCCAATGAAAAAACGCTCCCCGCGCCGTCCGCCACGAGTGAAACCGGACGGCACGGCGACCAACTCTCCCAAACTCACGGCGACCATCCTGCCCACAGTCACGGCGACCAGCCCTCCCAAGGTCAAAACGCCGGGGAGCGTCGGGGTTATACATTCTACATCGGCGGAGACAGCGGCTACGGCGCGCATTTTGCCGGGATCGGGGAAAAGTCCGGCGCCATCGACCTGGCGATTCTGGAGAACGGCCAGTATGACAGGAACTGGAAATACATCCACATGATGCCGGAGGAGGTCTTGCGGGCGGCGGACGACTTGAAGGCGCGGCGGTTGCTGCCGGTGCATTCGGCGAAGTTTTCCATTTCCTACCATGCGTGGGACGACCCGTTGCGGAGGCTCTCCGAGGCGCACCGGGCCGCCGGCTCAAAAATCATCCTGCTGACGCCGCGCATCGGCGAGGTGGTGGACCTGCATGACGAGTCGCGCGAATTTCCCCGCTGGTGGGAATCCGTCGGAACCGAATCGCCATGACTCCGTGAACCCCATTGCCAACCGAGGTTGCGCGGGCGGAGGTATTTTGAAGCACCCAACGCAATCCGTCCCTTGGCGGGGATGGTTTTTTATGCCGGGCGGGCGGGAGGACTTGTAAGCGGACGGCGGCGGCGCCAGTATGCTGTTTTTTATGCAGGGCAGCAACACACAGGCGTTTTGGGGCAGGGCCGTGGCGGCGGTGGCGCGGCGCGTGAACAGAGTCCTGTGGGCGGAAAAATTTGCGCCGCTGGTGTTCGGCGTCGCGGCGGTCGTCGCGGCGGCGGTGTTCGCCTTGCGCAGGTTGCACGGGCCGGCGGCTTGGGGGTGGTGGGCGTTGCTGGCCGGCGTGGGCGGGGCGGCGATTGTCGCGTGGCGGCGGGCGCGGCGGGGATTTTTTTCCCGCGCCGACGCCCGTGTGTTTCTCGAATACCAGCTCGGGCTGGACGCGGGGTTGAGCGCGGCGGAGGCCGGCGTGACGGCCTGGCCGGCGGCAGGGGGGCGCGGGGAGGCCGGGCCGGGCGGGATTTTGCGTTACCGCGCCGGCGCGCTGGCGGGCTGGGCCGGCGGCGCGGCGGCGTTGCTGCTGGCGGGCGCGTGGCTGCCGGTGCCGGAACCGGCGGCGGGGCCGGTGCGTTTTTGGGAGAAGCCGCCCGCGCTCGCGCAGACCGAGGCGTGGCTGGAGGAGCTGGCGAAGATGGAAGTGATCGACCGTTCCTCGGTGGCGTCGCTGGAGCAGCGCGCGCAGGAACTCGCGGGGCGTCCGCTCGACGAGCAATACTCCCACTCGGCGCTGGAGGCGGCGGACGCGCTCCGGGGGCAAACCGAGGGCGCGATGGACGGGCTGGCGAAGCATTTCGACACGGTGGCCGGCACGATGCGCGCGCTGGGCGAGCCGGACGCGCGCGACGCGCTCACGGACGAGCAGTTGCGGGAACTGGGCGCGCGGCTCGACGCGGCGTTGCGCGGGTTGCGCGACGGAGAACTCACGGCTGGCGGCGGGTTGGAGGAGGCGTTGCGGGGGCTGGAGGGGCTTGATCCGTCGCAACTGAAAACGCTTTCCCCGGAGGAGGCCGCCGCGCTCGGGCGGAGGCTCGCGCAGGCCGGACGCATGGTGCGCGGAGTGAAGGGCGCGGAGGGCGGGAACGGCGAAAACGTGTGGGTGGCGGGCGATGGCGAGGGAGAGCCGGACGCGGTGCTGCTCGTGCCGGGGGCGGGCGGCGGCGGCGGCGCGCTGGCGGCGGGCGGGGGCGGCGCGCCGGCCCGCGGACGCGGCGACGCGCCGTTGACGTTTTCCGACCGGAAAAGCGATGTCGGCCCGGGCCGGGCGCAGGCGGTGCGCAATGACGATTTCTCGCGCGCCGCGCTGGGCGACCGCGTCGGCACGCAACAAGGCGAGCACGAAATCGACCCGGCCGCGATGCAGGGCCTGACGAACGCCGGCGGCGTGGCCGGCGCCGCGCAGGGCGGCGAGGCCGTGTGGGTGGACCGGTTGACGCCGTCCGAGCGCGAGGCGTTGAAGGAGTTTTTCAAATGAGGCCGCCCATGGGCGGAAATCCCCAATCCCCATGATTTCTACGAGGCAAAGCCGAGTGGTTCGACAATCCCCAAAAAGTCCCCAAGCTCCAAATCCCAAAATTCCAAAGGAAGCCGGGCCTCCGGATTTTGGATTTTCCCAATCTGTATTCAATTTATCATGACAATTCCACAGCCGCCTCCCCTCCCCGCCGTGTTGAACGATGCCGAGCTTGCGTCGGCGTCGGCCTCGCTCCAGCGCCTGCTCGACGCGCTGGATGAGGTGCTGTTCGGCCAGCATGAATTGATCGAGCTGGTCGTCACCGGCGTGCTCGCGCGCGGGCACATCCTGCTGGAGGGGCTGCCGGGCCTCGGGAAAACGGAGCTGGTCAAGGGACTGGCGAAGGCGCTCGGGCTGGGGGCGCGGCGGGTGCAGTTCACGCCGGATTTGCTGCCGGGCGACATCACCGGCAACCCCGTGCTCCAGGACGTGGACGGGCGGCGGCGGTTTGTGTTCCAGAAAGGGCCGGTGTTCGCGAACATCCTGCTGGCCGACGAAATCAACCGCGCCTCGCCGAAGACGCAGTCGGCGCTGCTCGAGGCGATGCAGGAGCGGCGCGTGTCGGCTGGCGGCGAGACGCACGCGCTGCCCGATCCGTTTTTTGTGCTCGCCACGCAAAACCCCATCGACCTCGAAGGGACGTATCCGCTGCCCGAGGCGCAGCTCGACCGGTTTCTTTTCAAAATCGAGGTGCGGCGAAATTCCACCGACGTGCTCCGGCGCATCGTGCAGAACCGCGAGATCGGCGCGGAGCCGGACGTGCCCGTCGTGCTGGGCGCGGAGGAGTTTGCCCGGCTGGCGGCGCTGGCGCGGCGCGTGCATGTGCCCGGCGTGGTCGCGGACTACATCGCGCGGCTGGTCAACGCGACGCATCCCGGCGAGTCGGCGGAGTCGGCGGGCGTGAGGTTCGGCGCCAGCCCGCGCGCGGCGCTGGCGCTGGCGGCGGCGGCCCGGGCGCGGGGGTTGAGGCACGGGCGGCCCCACGCGAGTTTCGAGGATGTGCGGGCGGTGGCGCGCCCGGTGCTGGCGCACCGCATCTTGCTGGAGCACACGGCGAGGCTCGACGGCGCGACGCCCGCGGGCGTGGTGGAAAAACTGCTGGCCGGGGTGCCGGTGCAATCCAAGGCGCTGCCCGATTCGCTCGCGGCGGCGAAGATCCAGTGACGCGCGCGATGAAGGATGTATCATATGATTGGATACGAAAGGCGGGGCGGGTTTTGCCCGCGCGGGCGGCCTCGTTTTTCGCGCTGCTCCTTGCCGTCGCGGCGCCGGCGTTCGCGCAGGGCGTGACGCTGCTCCGCACGGATGACGAGATCGTGAAAATCTCGCTGGAGGCGGCCAGCCATGCGTGGGACGGACGCGGTTTCCTGCCGGTGATGGTGAAAATCGAGAACCGCATGGAGGGCGAGGGCGAGTGGCTGCTCCGGTTCGAGACCACGGAGTCGGGCCGCGCCAACATGCGCGCCGGCTCGTCCGTCCGGCTCCGGCTTTCGGGGCGCGCCGCGAGCGAGACAGTCGTGTTTGTGCCCGGCCCCGTGGGCGTCCGGACGGGGTCCTTCCGCTTTGCGGCGGTCACCGGCGCGGGGCCTGGCGTGCTGGGCGGGGGCGGCAGGGTTTCGACCGCCAACCGCATCGCCCCGATCGTCGCGGCCACGCCCGCGCAGGAACTGGCGGTGCGCGCGGCCATGACGCGGAGCAGCGGCGCGGCACCCGCGCCGGGCGCCGGCATCTCGCTCGACATTTGCGCGCCGGCGCGCTGGCCGGCGGACTGGCGCGTGTGGTCGCCGTTTGACTTTGTGGCGATGGGGGCGGACGAGTTTGACGCGCTCGACGGCGCGCGCCGCGCGGCTTTGCGCGAATGGGTGGCGCTGGGCGGGACGCTTTGGCTGGTCCGGGAGCGAGCGTTTCAGGCGCGGAATGCGCGGCCGTCCGGGAGCCTCGGCGTGGGCGCAATCACGCCGGGCAGCGCGGAGGCGCTGGTCACGGCCTGCCTCGCGAAGAAGGCCGAGTGGGAAAAACAAGGCTCGCATCTTGGGAGCCGCCGCCGCGTCGGCGAGTCCGACGAAGAGAGTGACTCCTGGTTGCGGGGGCCGTGGAGCCGGCTCGCCACGCTGCTGGACAACGACGATTTCGATGCGTGGGAGGTCGAGCGCGGCACGCTGCTGCTGGTGCTGTTTTTGATTGCGTTCGGCATCGTGGTCGGGCCGGTGAACATTTATTTCCTCGCGCCGGAGCGGCGACGCCACCGGCTGTTTTTCACCGTGCCGGCGCTCTCGATACTCGCGTCGGTGCTGCTCGGCGCGGCGATCGTGCTGGCCGACGGCTTCGGCGGCGCGGGCACGCGGCGCGCGCTCGTCGTGCTCATGCCGGGCGAAAACAAGGCGGCGGTTTTCCAGCAGCAAGTCTCGCGCACGGGCGTGCTGCTCGGGAAATCCTTCGCCATCGAGGACGACACGGCGTTGTCGCGCGAATTCCGTCGCGGCGTTACCAATGGCATCCGCATGAACCGCGAGGCCGGGCGCGCGGACGGCGCGTGGTTCGAGAGCCGCAAGCGCCAGGTGCACTCGCTCTGGCGCATCACGCCGACCCGCGCGCGGGTGGAGCTGGCCGCCGGGAGAAAAAACGGCGCGCCGCCGGTCGTGCTTTCGAGCCTGACGACCGTGTTGAACAATTTCACCTACATCGACGACGAAGACGAAGCCTGGGGCGTGGAGGAACTCGCGCCGGGCCGGCGCACGCCGCTCGAAAAACTCAGCCCCGGCACGACCACCGCCCGGTTTGCCCGGAAGCTCAACGAGGACGGAATCGAGCGCGGGCATTTCTACGCGTGGGGCGGGGCGGGAGGAGCGGGAGGGGCGGGAGGGGCGGGAGGCCTCGCGCCGCTCGACACGCTCAAGTCCATCCGCTGGCGGGAGGACACCGTCCTCTACACCGGACGCGTGGAGGAGGCGCGCAGACCATGACGCCGGACGCCTTGGCCAACGCTTCGCATTTCCCAACGGGCCGCGAGGCATTTCAAGGCGGGGTGGCCGCCCCGAGACCTCCGCCGAGCGTCGCAAAACATTCCGAGCGCGTCCGTATTTCGGGCGCGGCTGCGGAGGTCTCGGAGAGACCTCCTTACCGGGCGCGCCGCGAAGTGGGCGCGGGCGGAGGGGAGGGGGTTTTGAAATGAGCCGCCCCGCGACCACCACGGGCGCCCCGCTCGTCGAGGTGCGGCGGCTCGCGCGCGCGTTTGGCGCGGTGCGCGCGGTGGATGGCGTGTCGTTCACGCTGGCGCGCGGCCAGGTGGCGGGCCTCATCGGCGCGAACGGCGCGGGCAAGACCACCACGATGCGCATCCTCGCCACGCTCGACCTGCCGGACTCCGGCGGCGTGCGCATCGGCGGCATCGACATCGTCGATCACCCGAACCTCGTGCGCCGCCGCATCGGCTGGATGCCGGACCACTTCACGCCCTACGGCGACACGACGGTGTTTGACTACCTCGACTTTTTCGCGCGCGCCCACGGCTATCGCGGGGCCGAGCTGGAGCGGCAGGTGGCCGAGGTGATGGAGTTCACCGATCTCACGCCGTTGCGCGACCGCCCCGCCCCGGCGCTTTCGAAGGGACAGATGCAACGCCTCTGCCTCGGGCGCACGCTGCTCAACGACCCGGAGTTTCTCATCCTCGACGAGCCGGCCGCCGGCCTCGACCCGAAGGCGCGCCTTGAGTTCAAGAACCTCGTGCGCATCCTGCGCGGGCGCGGCAAGACGCTGCTCATCAGCTCGCACATCCTGTCCGAGCTGGGCGAGATGTGCGACACGCTCGTGTTCATGGACGCGGGCCGCGTCGTGCACCACGGCGACAAGGAAAGCCTGCGGCGGCGCGACGACACGGGCGCGGCGGTATTCGATATCGTGATACACGGCGCGGGCGGCGCGGACGCGCTGGCCGCGTGGATGTTGACGCGTCCCGGCTGGAGGCTGGTCGAGGCGCGCCGCGACGGCGGGCGGGCGGAGTTTGCCTCGTCCGATCCCGCGGCCATCGCATCCGAGCTGCGACGGCTCGCGGCGGACTTGGCGGTGGTGGAGTTCCGCCGTCAGGAGCGCCGGCTGGAGGAGGCGTTTGTGGACATGCTGCGCCGCAAGGATGGCAACGGCGGCGCCCGCCCGCCCGCCGCGCCGCCGCCGCTGCCGCTGCCGCAAACGCTGTCGCCGCAAGCGCTGTCTGCGCTGCCGCCGCAAACGCTGTCGGCGCCGCAAACGTCGCTGTCTGCGCAAGTGCCGCTGTCGTCGCAAACGCCGCTGTCGCTGCCGCAAGCGGCGTCGGCGGCACAAGCGTCGGCGGCGGAGGAAGGAGGCGCGCCGTGACGCTTCGGAGACGCGCGAGCGACTGGGAGCGCCGGCATCCTGCCGGCAGGTTTGCGCGACACGGGTTGACGGCCCGTGCCGCGCCGTCCCGTCTCGCGGGCGAGAGACCCGTGCTCCTTTTCGACCCCGTGCCACGCGGGCGGCGCTGCGCGCCGTCTGCCGGCAGGATGCCGGCGCTCCCAGTCGCTGTCGCGTCCATCGGGTTCCCCTTTCCATCTCCGTTTTTCCCTCGCCATGAGTGACGCATCTTTTTCCACCCCGCCCACCTCGCCCGCGCCTCCCGCTTCGCCCGCCATTCCCGCGCCGTCCGCTTCGCCCGCCATTCCCGCGCCATCCGCGCAGCCTGCCATTCCTGCGTCGTCCGCCCCGTCCGCCATTTCCGCCGCCGCACCGCATGAGCCGTCCGCACCGCATGAGCAGCCTGCCGCGCCGCATGAGTCTGCCGCGCCGCATGGAGCCGCCGCGCGCGCGCCGCGTTTTGACTTTCCCGCCTGGCTGCCGCCGATGCTGGTCAAGGAGCTTCGCCAAGGGCTGCGCACGCGGGCGTTTGTGGGCGCGCTCGTCGGGTTTCAATTCGTAATGGTGCTCATGCTCATCGGCGCGTTTGTCGCCGAGATGGGCATGTCGGGCGCGGCGTTGGGCACCGTCAACGGCTTCTTCTGGGGCGTGCTGGGCGGCACGTTTGTCGTGCTCACGCCGTTGCGCGGCCTGGCCGGGCTGCGCGGCGAAATCACCGGGCGCAACATCGACCTGCTGCTGCTCACGCGCCTGTCGGCGTGGCGCGTGGTGCTGGGCAAGTGGACTTCGCTCATGGCGCAGGCCGCGCTGCTGGCGATGGCGTTGCTGCCTTACGGCGTGGTGCGGCATTTTTTCGGCTCGGTCGATCTGCCCAACGATTTGCTGGTGGCCGCGTGCCTGTATGGCGCCTGCGGCGTGTTGACGGCGGCGACGTTGTGGCTGTCGGCGTTGTCGCCGTTTTTGCGCGTTGTGATCGCGATTGGTTTTTTGGCGGTGATGCAGCTATCGGGCGTGGGGCTTTTTGCCTTGGCGTTCCGGCGCGGTTCGTTTTTCCGGGGACTCGGCGGCGCGGACTGGCTCGTGTGGGCGCTGGTCGTTTTCGACGCGGCGCTGGTGCTGGTGTTTTGCCTGATCCAGGCGGTGCGGCAGATCGCGCCGCCGTCGGAAAACCACGCGGTCTCCACGCGCCTCATCAGCCTGCCGGGTTTCATCCCGGTGCCGTTGCTGGCGTGGTTCGGGAGCAGCGCGGGGATGGTGGCGGGGCAGTTCATGTTCGCGCTGGTCGCGATGCTGCTGATGTGCGGCTTGGAGATGATGATGCGCGGCGAGCCGATGGCGGTGCAGGCGCGGGCGTGGGCGGGGCGCGGAGGATGGCGCGCGCTCGCGGGGCGGGCGCTCCTGCCCGGCTGGCAGAGCGCGGCGGTGTTCGCGGCGGGCGGCATCGTGCTGGCGGGCGCGATGGCGCTTGTGTTTCTCAGGACCGGCTCGATTCCGGGCCGGAACCTTTTCGGCTTCGCGTGGCTGGTCGCGCAAATGTGGCCGGCGCTGGTCGGCCCGATGGTGCTGCTGGCTTTCATCCCGCGTCTGGCGCGGTTCGGGTGGCTGTTCTTTCTCGCGATGCAGGCGATCGGCGGGGTGTTGTCCGTCATCATCATCAACATCTACGAGTTCAACGAAATCATGATGTGGATAAAAGGCGTGGGCAACCTGGTCTGCTCGGTGCTGCCGGTGTGCAGTTTCTGGGTGGATGTGAGGCTGCTGGATCGCATGTCCGGCTTTATCGAGTCGGTGGTCATGCGGCAGGCATTGATGATGGGGGCGCTGGCGTTGCTGTATTGGTGGAAAACACGGCCCTACTGGCGGCGCGTGCGCGATCTCGCCGGGCCGGGCGGGGCTTCGGACGCCGGGGAGGCGGGCCGCAAATGAGCGCCGCCGCCGCCGCCGTCCCGCCCGCGGACGCCGCGTTGAAAAGCGCGGAACTCGCCGCGATGCGCGCCGGCGCGCTCGCGGCGACGCGCTACCGGCTGCCGTTTGGCAGGCAGGTGTGGCGCGGGCGGCAGGGCGCGTGGCAGGGCGCGGGCGCGGGCAGCTCGATCGACTTTCAGGACCACCGCGACTACCTCCCGGGCGACGATCCGCGCCACATCCATTGGGCGGCCTACGCGCGCACCGGGCGGCTCGTGATGAAGCTCCATCGCGCGGAGGTGTCGCCGCTGGTGGACGTGATGGCGGATGTGTCCGGCTCGATGATGTTCGCGGCGGAAAAGGCGGCCCGGCTCGCCGCGCTGGCGGCGTTTTGCGTGTCGGGCGCCGACCGCGCCGGCGCGCCGGCGCGCGTGCACGCGGTATCCGGACGTTTGATACGGCCCGTGCCGGTGGAATCCGCCCGCGCCGGACGGATTGGGCGCTTTTCCACGGCAGGCCCGGACGGCGGCGGCGGCGGCGGCGCTGCCGGCGGAGGCGGCGGCGGTGCTGCTGGTGCCGCTGGTGTCGGCGGCGGCGTTGCTGGTGCCGCGGCTGCCAGCGGAGGCAGTGGTGTTGGCGCTGCTGGTGCCGGCGCCATCGTCGGAGCTGCTGGCGCAGCCATCGCTACCGCCGGCGCCGGTGCCGGCACCCGTGACGCGGCGGCGGGCATGCCCGGCCCGCTGCCGTGGCGCGCGGGCGCGCTGAAGGTGCTCGTGTCAGACTTGTTGTTTCCGGGCGATCCGGCCCCGCTGCTTGCGGGCATGTCCGCGGGCGGAGGGCTGGCGGTGGTGTTCGCCCCCGCGCTGGCCTCCGAGGCCGAGGCCCCCGGACGGGGCAACGTGGAGCTGATGGATTGCGAGACAGGCGGAACGCGGCGCCAACGCATCGACGACGCGCTGGCCGCGCGTTATCGCGATGCCTACGCGCGGCATTTCGCGCTCTGGCGCGAGTCGGCGCGCCGCCGCGACGTGTTGCTCGTGCGCGTGCCGTGCGAAGGCCCGCTGGTCGAAGCGCTGGGCGGCGAGCCGCGGGCAAACGGCGCGGTGGAACTGACCGGCTGAATGCGCCGGAGGACTGCCAGGTTCGAACAGAAGGAAAACCAAGAAAACGAAGCTCCAAACAAAAAACCCCCGATGGCAGCAAGGCCCATAAAAAACGGCTCGTCGCTTTCGCTGCCTGTTGCAGGAACTTTTAACCCACGGAGACGCGGAGGGCACGGAGGTTGGGAGGTTGGGAGGAGTTTTTAGAGCATTTCCTAATTATTTTGTCGCCTTGGAAACG